>NZ_QRHU01000060.1:0-542 GCF_003470945.1 Collinsella sp. AM23-17
CAAGGCGCCACACTGGTCTGCGGAGTGTTCTGAAAACTAAGCCCGGCCCCCGCTTGCGGTGACGTTGCTGCGAGCGGCTTGCGATGGGGCCGTTGTTGGTTGGGGCCGCTGGGCTGATATGGGAGCACGTGGTTGTTGCGGGGCCTAGTCCCGGCGGCGGCCTCGGCGCTTCGCGCCTGCTGCCTGGGGTGACTTTGGGCTTGGTGCGAATTGAGGTCTAATACTTTCCCGAGAAGTGAAGGACCTTATTTGGACCCCCGAAGCATTGGCATATTTTGACCGCTATTTCCTGCGGTTTTGCAGCGCGAATCCTGCGGTTTTGCGGTCTAAAGGTGTGGATGCTCCGGGACTTCGTTTTTACTCGTTCACTTCTCGGGAAAAGTATTAGAGCTCAGCTGGCGGGGGTACCGCCCTGGCGTCGAAGCCCCGCGTCTTCTTCGCTTGATTGGGAAAAACAGCCTCGCTGAAGTAATTGCGAGCTCGCCCGGATGAACTGCGCCCCAATTCTTGGACGGGCTAATAAGCGGCCTACGCCGCACATA
>NZ_QRHU01000061.1:0-537 GCF_003470945.1 Collinsella sp. AM23-17
ACCGGAGGGGCGCCGGGGGCGGGAATCGCGCACTCCATATTTTGTTCACAAATTAATTAACTGGGCTCCGAGTTGCTCAGAGTCGCACATATGGTCATAAACCTCGGACAGACCGTATGACCTCGGGAATCTTGCTGTCCACTGTAGACATATCATCTTTATACCCTCGTCGGTCTCCGCTAGTTAGCCCATCATAAATTGAAGGACAACGTTAACAAACCTATAAAACGCCAGCGGGGGCTCTATCACTAATTAGATAGAGCCCCCGCTGGCGGAGTTTATTTGATTGAAACAACGCCCCTTAATTGATTTACTGGAAATAAGGAGCAAAAGATCCGTCCGGATATACGTGGCGACAGAACCCTGGAGCCGGCTGATCGCCACCAGAAAGCGACATAAACAAAAAGATCGGCTCTACCTCACCGCGAGCGACAACGATGCCCTCGACTAAAGTCAATCCGAGCACGCCTAAAACAGAAAGGGCAAATGTTAGCTTATAGAACGCAAAAAAAGGGGGAGGCCGCGAGGCCTCCCCCT
>NZ_QRHU01000007.1:0-62545 GCF_003470945.1 Collinsella sp. AM23-17
CTTGCAGCGACGGACCTCGGGACGCTCTTACACCACGTCTGCGCGCGCCACCTGATGTAATTCCTCATAGGTCCAATAAAATAGGCTCTTTATCGATAATAAATATCGTTAGAGAGCCTATTTGACCTAAAGAATATGTGACTATCTTGGCAACAGTACTCATATTTGGCATTTTTTGTCCACGGGGTATAGAGCTAACCCCTCAAACAGCCCAAAACGCCTATTTCGATGCGCGCTCGGCCGCCTCGATCACGTGTTTGGCGAGGATCGCCGTCGTCACAGCGCCCACGCCGCCCGGCACGGGCGTGATGGCGTTAACGACCGGCTCCGCAGCATCAGAATCGACGTCACCCACCAGCTTGCCAGCGGCCTCGTCCCAATTAATGCCAACATCAATGATCGTCTGGCCCTCTCGAACCGCATCCACGCCAATCGTACGCGCGCGTCCAACGGCGGCAACCACAATGTCGGCAGCACGGCACTCGGCAGCAAGGTCGTGCGTATGCGTATGGCACGTCGTCACTGTGGCATTGCGAGCCGTAAGCATGGCGGCAACGGGACGGCCAATCACCAGCGACCGACCAACGACCGCGACCTTGGCCCCATCCAGCTCAACGCCGTAATGATCCAGCAAAGCAAGCACGGCTTCGGCTGTGCAGGGGGCAAAACCCTCGCCGCGCCCCGAAAGCGTGGTGAGCAGCGAAGCCGGCGTCATGGAGTCAACGTCCTTGGCAGGATCGAGTGCCGCGGCAACCGCGTCCTCGTCAAGGCCGGCGGGCAGCGGGCGGAACATCAGGCAGCCATGAACAGACGAATCGGTATTGATGTCCTCGATGGCCGCCAACAGCTCGTCCTGCGAAACATCGGCGGGAAGCAAAACGCGGCGAGCCTCAATGCCAACCTTTTCGCAGCGCTTGAGCGCACCGCGCTCGTAGGATAGGTCGTCCTCGCGTTCACCCACGCGCACGATAGCCAGCGTCGGCACAACGCCGCGCTCGCGCAAAGCCACGCAGCGAGCAGCAAGTTCCTCAGTCAAAACGCGAGCAACGGGGGCACCCTTCAGCAGTTCAGCCATGGCTATCCCCTCTTCCTTGCGGCGTCGGCGGCGCGGCGCGCCAGCGCATCGGCGCGCGGCAACCACATGTCGAGCAACTCATCACACGCCGTCTCGAGCTCCTCAGCACGAGCGCGATCCTTCATAGACGTGGTGTTCGCAAAGAGCGTCAAGCTCGCGCCCTGCATAGCGGAACGGCAGAACACGGCGCCGCACGCCACATCGGACAGCAGCTGACGCGAACCCTTGTCGGCCATGTCCTCGAGCAGCGCCAGTGCACGCCCGCAGGCATCCATAATGCGATACGGCGGCATGGCGGCCACATGCAGCGCATCCTGAATCGCGGTCGCTCGAGCCGGATCGCCACGCGGAATACCGTACGCCGCGGACACCTGCCCATATGCACGAACGTCCTCGGCAACCAACTCGACAAGCTCCTGGGCCAGCTCATCAGCCTGGGCAAACGCGCGCGTCAGGTCATCCGCGCGATCGGCAAGCGCGGGGTTGGTCGCGCCGTAGCGCGCGACCATCCCGCACAGCGAGGCGCCCAGCGCGCCCACAAAGGCGCTCGCGCTGCCACCGCCGGGAACCGGCTCGCGTGCGGCAAGTGCCTCGGCAAACTCTCGACAGGTTTTATCCATCATCTCTTGGCTCATACGCACGCACCTTCAAGTCATATACATCGGTCAGGCGGCAACCGCCGACCAACCGCATCGAACACGTAATGGTGCTAAGTCTAGCCCATAAGCACATGGGCGTCAGCGCACCTGGCCATCGCGGATTTCTATGACGAACGATAGGCCATGCCAACGCAAACATGGGACACATGGCCCACGTTTCGAGACTCCCGGGCAGCGGCAACTGGGGCATACATATAGGTAAGGAGCCCCATGTTGGGGCAACGCTCATCACGGCACCGGACGACGAATGGAGGAATCACCGCACAGCAAACAAAGTCATCATGTGCACGCGCAACCGCCGCCCCAGCGATCCGCGGCACACGATGTCCCTGGCAGACAAGGAGGACGCCACCATGAAGAAAAAGACCCTATCAATCCTTTCCCTTTGCATCGCCCTCTTTGCCGCATTTGCCCTTGTCGGCTGCGGCGGGAACGCATCGGGCGGGGGCAGCAGCGCATCCAAGAGCGAGGGCAAGGAAAAGGCCCCCGTCGCCAAGAAGACCGACTTTATCTGGTTTAAGGTCGAGATGCCCGAGGGCGTCGGCGTAAGCGACTCCGCCGGCAAGAATGCCGACAGGGTCCAGCTCACCTTCCCCGAAGACGAGAACGCCTCGGCCGATCGCTTTATCCCCGTTTGGAAAAAAGCGATGACAGCCGAGGAATCCCACGCCGACCAGGCAGAAAAGAAGGGGGATACGTTCCAGTGGAAGGATGGCGGGTCCGTCGAGTATAACGGCAGGATGTGGCTCGTCGGAACATACGAGGACAACAGCGGCATCTCAACCATGCTTTTTACCGACGTTGAGCCGGGAAGCGTCTACGTCCTCATCTCGAACTTCGACCAGCACAAGAAAGAAGCCGAGACGCTCCTCAACTCCATCGAGTTCCCCGATGACATGGCAGAGGCAGTTTCCGAGGCGCGCGAAGTCGAGATTTCGAGCATCGAGCTCAAGTAACGGGACACCCGCACGCGCCTACGCGCACCTGCGCACATGCGCCCCATTAAAGCAACGGGCACCCAACCCCGGGGAGGGCCGACAGGCATCGGCCCTCCCCTCTTTTGGACCCGCGCATATTGCCACTTGTCGGCGCAAATCCGGCCCTCAGAATGGGACACATGGCCCACCCTAGCGAGCCGTCCACGCGTACAGTAAAGGCAGGTAATCCATGGGCGGTTACAGATCGAGGAGGACACGACCATGAAAAAGAAGGCCTTTGCGATTCTCACACTCTGCATCAGTCTCCTTGCCGCGGTTGCCCTGGTGGGTTGCGGCGGAAGCGGCGGCGCTACCGGCAGTGGCGGTGGCGGCGGCGCAGAAAAGCCAGCCGTGGATATGAGGACCGACTTCATTTGGTTTAAGGTCGAGGTGCCCGAGGGCGTCGAGATCACCGACGTTGCCGGCGACACCGCCGACAGGGCCCAGTTTAAGTTCACCGAGAGCGAGCACGCCAGCGATCGCTTCATCCCTGTCTTCGACTCTGACAAGAACGCTGACGAGCTGTTCGACTACGAGGCCAAATGGAAGGCCAACTTTGAGTGGACCGAGAATGATCCCGTCAAGTACAACGGCAAGACTTGGCGCAACGCTTCCTATACACACTCGGGCGGCGTAACGACTGAGTACTTCACCGAAGCAGGCGGCGGCAGCGTTTACGTGAGCATCGACAATGTCGAGGAGCACAAGGACGCCGTCGAGACCATGATGAAGTCTCTGGAGTTTGCCGATGACATTGCCAAGGCCAAGACCGAGGCCATGGACGTCAAGCTCGACGATATCGAGATCAAGCGCTAAGCGACTGGCGAGCGCAACGGGAAACACGGTCGCAGAGCAAACAAGCGACGGTACCCCAGCGCTTCGTACCCAGGGAGGGCCGGTAAACCGACCCTCCTTTTCTTATGCCGATAGCCGGCGAACGCGAGGGTGCCGGGCGGCAAAACCACCCCCAGCGCGGTAGCAGCACAAATAGACAAGCGCCCCAACGCGTCCGCCCGCCGATTTATGGCGCCACGCAGACAATTAAGCCAACACGTTTAGACATCCGGGCAGCATAGTGAACAAAATGAGTGCATAACCGCACCCTGCGAACGGAGGAGTTATGACCGAACACCACGCCATCAGCCGTCGAGCATTCACGTTGGGCCTAGGACTCGCAGCATTGTCGCCATTTGTAAGCCTGCCCGAAACCGCGGGATTGGGCCTTCCCGTGCGCGCGGCATTTGCAGAAGACGCTGCCACAGCGTCAGTCAGCCTCGACAATTTCGTCATTCGCCTTCGCCCCGCGGGCTATTTTCGCACCGCGAGCGTCAACCAAGACGGCAACGTTCGCGGCAACGTCTGCCACCTGTTTAACGACGGCACGTCCAGCAAGCTCATCCTTGAGAACGTAACGACCAAGAATGACGATACAAACTGGTATGCTATCCGCACCTTGCTCAATTTCGAAGAGCATAAAAAGACGGGCTACAGCATTTGGTCGGTCGACGACGACTCGGACAAAGATGGAAAGGTCATCCACGTATGGGGCGGCGAGTATGACAACAAGCCCAGCCGCGCTTTTGCGTTCGAGCGTCAATCAAACGGAACCTATATCATCCGAGACCGCACGGTCGAGAAAGAAACCGAGAAAAAAGACATTAAGTACCTGGCAATAGAATCGAACGGCGAAGACCAGGACAACAATAAGATCTGCCATAAGAGTAAGAGCATTCCGTGGGAGCTCGAACTTATCGGTTACGACATGAAAAAGAACGATGCCACGGTTAGCAGCCTCGACTGGATCACGTACAGCAGCTACGTCGATGGGCCATGTTGGATGAAATACGTCGACGACAACAAGTTCCTCGACGAGCTGAGCATCCCGGGTACGCACGATTCGGGCACCTGCAGCGTGGACAACGACACTGAGCCCCAATCCTCGCAAGTAAAATGCCAGCAGGATTACATTCCCACGCAGTTGCTCGAAGGCATTCGCTATTTTGATATCCGGCTCGGAAAGGGCGACGACCCCGGTATCGACCACGGGGATTACTACCTGCTCAAAAAAGACGCGTACTTTATGCATCTTTCCGATGTCATAGGCTACTTCAAAACGTTTTTGAACGAAAACCCGACAGAAGCGCTCATCATGCTTGTATCACGAGGCAACGACGAGGCTACCGACGAAAGTGTTACGACGGCTTTCGCCAAGGTTTTGGACGACAACCCCAAACTGTTCTATACGTCGAGCCGAATCCCCACGCTACACGAGGTGCGCGGAAAGATCGTTCTGCTGCGTCGATTTAGGCTCGCCGGCAACAGTGTAAGCGGCCACACGTGGGGCCTCGACCTTACCGAATGGGATGACAAGATCAAGGCTCACTCCGACAGCGCCACTATGTGTGTTCGTCCAAGACGCGCGGGGCTTTGAAGCCGCGGGGGAAACAGGCGACAAAGAGCCCTATTGCACCAAGGTATACGCCCAGGACAAGTACAAACTCACGGGAACCGACAAGCTCAGCTGGGTCGATAATGCGCTGAAGGAAACGACCGGGCGCACGCGCAACGAGGTAGATGTCGAGGACGATAACGGGGCCAAGGAGCAAGTCCTGGAGCGCTGCTGGTCTATCAACTACACCAGCTGCACGGGCTTGTCGCACGGAGGCAATCCTTTTACCTCGGCACGAGTAGTCAACGAGCATCTGTATAAGAGCCCGTACATCAACCCCAGCGGCACCGAGGATACAAAGTCAGATTACCTCAAGCACATTGGCATCATCGCATCCGACTTTGTTGATGCGGCGCTGGCCCGGAGCATCTACCAGCGCAATTACGATACGGAGCACAAGCAGACGGCTTCGTACTATCTCCCGTACTATCTCCCGACCCGCATGCGCATGACGTACGGCGACTCGCTGAGCGATGCCTCATTCCAGGATGGCAAGACCGTTGGCGAGGGTCATTTCCGCCTTGCCGACAGCAGCAACGCGCTCAACGCGACAGCTTCGGGCCATGCGTTTGCCATTGAATACGTGGATGTCGACGCCCTGGGCAACGAGACCGTTACGGGGCTGCAGGGCTCTGTGCCCATCGATATCGATCCACGCGCGCTGACGCCCCATTTTGAGGGACTCGAAGGCCTTAAGGCCGGCGAAGACGTGCGCGCCAAGATTGCGGCATCACTCGAGGGCAAGCTCGAAACCGATGCCTGCACGGCCCAGCTCGAGTTTGTGCACGACGCGAACGGCGCTCCGGGCACGGCAATGGCCGAGGGCGAAACATTTGCCGCAGGAACGTACTGGGTGCGCGTGAACGGTCTCTTGGGCGACGCGGCGCAGAACTACACGCTCGCCAGCGACGGAGCCGCAAGCTTTACCGTAGCGGCCTCGGGCAGTGCAGGCGGCACCGGCAGCGACACGGGTTCCAACGCAGGCGGCGCCGACAAGAACGGCAAGAGCAACAAGAGAGGCCAGGGCAAGAGCTCGGGCGGAAAGCTCGCCAACACGGGCGACGGCTCTGGCGTTGCCGCCGGGCTCGCTGCCGCCGCCGTGGCGACAACGGTCGCCGGCGCGGCAATGCTTGCCAGTGACCGCGAAAACGCTGGGGACGACAGCGAATAGGCAAGCCCGCCTTTTAGACACATCGACTCAATCGGGGGCGCAGGACACCGTTCTGTGCCCCCGATTTTTACCTTGGCCCGAACGCCGCCATGGGCTACATCACCATGTTCAGCGCGTTAACAAACTCCTGGGCCTTCGCACGACTGCTCAGACTAAAGACGCAAGCGGTTAACAGTCGATTGCGCAGGAAAACGTCGCGACCCTTGATCCTGTTAACGCCCGTGATGTCCTTAAGGTAGACAATCTCGATATGCTTGCCGCCGAAAGTACCCTTCTTGAGCACCTCGATGCGGTTAGGGTAGATCTTGACGTCTTTAAACCTGCCCGAACCTTTGTCCTGGAACAGCAAGGTGTTGTTGTCCATGCGTGTCACTCCCATGGGGTTCGCTAAAACTGCCTCTATGGTCACATTTTAGTCACTTCGGGAATCCTGCACGAAGGCGCTAGGCGACATTGGAATTCGAGTCCGCGCGAAGACCTTTAATGAAGTGCCCAGCACTTCCCCGCAACACAAAAACGGGGCAGTCCGCACTTCTGCGGACCGCCCCGTTCCTCTAACTATCGCATCGCAGCGCCAACCGGCTGCGCTTCCCTACTTCCCAAAGATCGCAGCGAGCAAGCCCTTGCGTTTGGGCTTTTCTTCTCGGTAGGAACCCTCGACGGCGGCTGCAACCTGGCGCGGTTGCTCGCCGCCTCCACGGCGCACGATCTGGTACAGAAACGGCGACTTAACGTATTTGACCTCGATGGGCGTGGCGTGCACGGTGCTCTCGCCGGACAGATGAAGGCTCAGGTTGAGCGGCGCCACGATATGCGTCTCGCGCTTGTCGCTAAACACCACCGCGGCCGCGCGGCCCGTCTGGCCGTTCACGGCGATGCGCACCTGCTCGCCGTCGCGGCTATCCGTCGCCGGACGATCGACAAAGTAGACCGGCACCATCACCAGACCGTCCTTTTGCTTGCGGGCCTTGCGCGCCCACATGCGAATGCTCTTTTTATTGAGCCCCAGTACCGCCTCGGCATCGTTGCCGGCAATGTCGAGCGCCAGCTTATCAATGACCACCTGGTCCTTGGTAGATGCATCGACGGAGACAACGCGAAAGTCGCCCTCCTGCATGGCAGGATCGAACGGCCCCACCTTGCCAAAGTCCCACGGCTCCAAAATGCCCATAAGACGAACGTCCAGGTAGTTTGCCCGCGGATACGCCCAATCGAGTACCTCGTAGTACACCAAGGTCTCCTTGCTCAGGCCCTTGCCCGGGAAGCTCGCCATCATACGCAGGTCCGCCAGCGCCATGGGGAAATAGAAGAGCATCATGTCGTTTTGGATCGCGTCTTCCACGTCGTGCCCGGCAAAGGCATCCGGGTACTGGCGCACCAGCTGCAGCGCGTTGGCACGTGCCTGCTGCGGTGAGATTTCGCAGGGAATACCCTGCTCCGGCACATACTCCGCACCCACGCCCATGGTCAGACGTTTGCTAAACGTACCGGGCTTGAGCAGGTCGGCAATGCCGATCTTGTTGCCGCAGGACGGGCACTCAAACACACGCTGCGTTGACTCGCCCTCAAAGGACGCGCCGCAGAAGGGGCAGGGAATGCTCACGTGCGTGGCTTCTTGGAACTCCTGCGCCGTGCCGCGGTCCTCCCATAGCAGATGCTCCAGAACCGACTGATTGCGCCAGTGCGAATTAAAGAAATACCAGTCCGGGTCCTCCGGGCGCTCGAGCTGCGACACATGGGTGAGCTTAAGTAGCCCATCGACAACCGTCAGCGGCGCATGGCGAATGCCCAAAGCGCTCTTGGGCTCCCCCGCATCGGCCTGCCACGGAACGACCGTGCCGCAATAGGCGCACTCAAAGCTGCGTTTAGCCTGGTGTGAGTACATAGGGCCGCCGCAGTTTTGACATTTAATGGCAAACATCTCGTCCATGGAAACGTCCTCCTTTGCACAGGGGCTGTCGACATAAAGTATGTCGAGCAAACAGGCACATGCCCATACCCATGTGGCCCAAAATGGACCACCCAGGCAGACGAGAAGGCTCGCTCGTTAGCACCGGCAGACCATTACTGCATTTTCTGAGCATCGGTGCACAGCGCCTCCGCGCGAGCTACACTATCCCCTTAAACATGATTGTGAGGACGACCGCTATGCTATTTGTAAATCGGCTGGTACATACGCTTGTTCCCGGCAGCGAGGGCGAGCCGGTCGATACCTCCTGCCGCACCAACGCGGGCTTCGCCGCAAGCCTCATCTGCATTGGCCTCAACATCACTCTGTGCCTGGCCAAGGGCATCGCGGGCCTGCTCGCCGGCTCCGTCTCCCTCATCGCCGACGCTTTCAACAACCTCTCCGATGCCTCGAGCAACATCGTAAGCCTGCTCGGGTTCCGCCTTGCCAGCCGCCCGGCAGACGAAGGCCACCCCTATGGCCACGGCCGCTACGAGTACCTAGCCGGTCTGTTCGTCGCCGTCCTGGTTTGCGCCGTCGGCATCAACCTGATCCTCGAGTCGGTCACCAAGATCATCAAGCCCTCCCCCACCGCCTACACGCTGGTCTCCCTAGCCGCTCTCGTCTTGTCCATGCTCGTCAAATTCTGGATGGCCGCATTCAACCGCGCGCTGGGCAACCGTATCGATTCCGAAACACTCATTGCCACAGCGCAGGACTCCAAAAACGACGTCATCACCTCGGGTTCGGTCTTGATGGCGGCGCTTATTTCGCAGACGACCGGCTTTGACCTCGATGGCTGGGCAGGCCTGGGTGTGGGCATCTTCATCTGCATCAGCGGCATGGGTCTAGTGCGCGACGCCATCAGCCCGTTGCTGGGACAAGCGCCCGACCCCAAGCTCGTTCAGGCAATCCGCGACAAGATCATGTCCTATCCGCAGGTCTTGGGCACACACGACCTGATGGTGCACGACTACGGCCCCGGTCGTCAGTTTGCCAGCGCCCACGTGGAGATGCCCGGCGAGGGCGACGCATTTGAGCACCACGAGATTTTGGACACCATCGAGCACGACATCAAGCGCCAGATGGGCATCGGCATCACGTTGCACTGTGACCCCATCGCCACCACCGGCGACGACCTGCGCGGCTGGGTCAAGCGCGGCATCATGCAGATCGACCCCGCGCTCTCCATCCACGACCTGCACGAGCACGACGGGTTCGTTTCGTTTGACCTTGTGCGTCCCGACGGCTTTGACATATCCGACGAGGAGCTGCTGGAGCTCGTCACGCGCATCGTGCACGAGCGCCGACCCAATGCCTCATGCGTCGTTACGTTTGACTCGGGCTTTAGCTCGCCCGACCGTCCGGCCGAGCAGCTGTAGCCCGCTTAACAGCTAGTTTCCCTGAGCGCCCGAGATGCCGTTTTGCAGAGCGTTCCAGGCATCCGTCGCCATGCCGCCCAAGTTCTGAGCGGTGTCGCCCAGGTTCTGGGCCGTGTCGCCCAGCTCTTGGGCCTTATCCCCAAGCTCCTGTGCCTTGTTGCTCAAGTCCTCCAGCGTATTGGAACTCGAGCTGTCGGTACCGCTTTGGCCGTCGGGCGAGTTGCCCGAGCTATTCTTGTGCGTGAGTTGAATTTCGAGGTTGCCGCTGTCGTTATAGTAAGCAGAAGTAACGACCCAGTTGGCATCGATGACGGGCGTTGAGCCATCATCAGTCAGGACCACGGCATTCGAAAGATTGGCGCCGCGCGACTTGAGAAGTTTCTTGGCGTTGGACCAGTACTGCCCCGGGATATCGCTCAGATCGACGGTGCTAGACGAGGCGGACTCGGTTTGCTCGGCAGCGGTATCGGCCGTTGAACTCCCTCGTTTGTTGAGCATGCCCGACACAATGGCAAACACAACCGACAGCGCAAAGAAGATCGCCAGCACGATGAGGATCTTCTTGATCACGCTCGACGAACGCGACGGCTTCTTCTCCTCGTCCTCGCCATATTGCGGAATCGACTTGGGGTACTCGCGATACGGCTCGCGCGACTCGTAGCGAGACTGCGCCGTGCGAGGCATATACGTCGTCTGCTGAGGCTGCGGAATGGGATTTTGTGGCAGGTCATCATAGGGATTCGGCGTCGAGGCGGCATAAGAATCCTGCGGCGCGTAATCAAACGGGTCCGGAGCTGCATTGCCATAGGGGCCTTGCGAAGATGCAGCGTAAGAATCCTGCGCCGTGTCGCCATAGCCCATAACCCGGGTGGGCTCGGCAGAAGGCTGCGTCGCGGCGGGGTCGGTATAACCGGGGTTGGGAACAACGCGGGTCGCATCGGCGCTATCGCCAGCCTGCGCGGAGCCGTAGCCGCCCATCACGGTTGTCTTGTCCTGATCCATGCAACGATTCCTTTCCGTCGCGCGTGAGCATCAAGTTATCCATGCATTCTACCCGCGCAAAAGCCTATGATGGGCAGAGCCCGTCGGTATCTACAAGACATGCGCGGGCCTAAGGATAAAAAAGCCCCGCCGGGCCTTGTGGGCACGGCGGGGCGGACAAGCAGCTATGGGCAGCAGGCTTAGAACAGGCCGGTGATGTTGCCGTCGTTGTCGACGTCGATGTTCTCGGCCGCAGGGACCTTGGGCAGGCCCGGCATGGTCAGAACACTGCCAGTCAGTGCGACCACAAAGTGGGCACCGGCGGAAACCTTGAGCTCGCGCACCGTGATGCGGAAGTTCTCGGGAGCGCCCAGGGCCTTGGCGTTGTCGCTAAAGCTGTACTGCGTCTTGGCCACGCACACCGGCAGGTTGCCAAAGCCGTTCTCGCGCAGCTCGGCGAGCTGGCGCTTGGCGGCCGGCGTAAAGTCAACACCGTCGGCGCGGTAGACCTTGGTGGCAATGGCCTCAAGAGCGTCGGCCACATCGGCGCCGTCCTCATAGGCAAACTTGAGCTCGCTCGGCTGCTCAATCAGACGCATGACCTCATCGGCAAGCTCGAGCGCGCCCTCGCCGCCCTTGGCCCAGACCTCGGAAAGCTTAACGTTGACGCCGAGCTTCTGGCACTCGGACTCGATGAGCGCAAGCTCGGCCTCGGTGTCCGTCGGGAAGCGGTTGATGGCGACTACGCAGGGCAGACCATAAACGTTCTGGATGTTGTCGACGTGACGCAGCAGGTTGGGCATGCCGGCCTTGAGTGCCTCGAGGTTCTCCTCGTTGAGGTCGGCCTTGGCGACGCCACCGTTGTACTTCAGCGCACGAGCGGTCGCGACGACCACGACGGCGCTGGGGCGAACGCCCGTCATGCGGCACTTGATGTCGAGGAACTTCTCGGCACCCAGATCGGCACCGAAGCCGGCCTCGGTAATGGCGACATCGCCAAAGCGCATCGCCATACGCGTGGCCATGATAGAGTTGCAGCCGTGGGCAATGTTGGCGAAGGGACCGCCGTGGACAAACGCGGGCGTGCCCTCGAGCGTTTGCACCAAGTTGGGCTTGAGCGCGTCCTTAAGCAACGCGGCCATGGCACCCTGGGCCTTAAGGTCGCGGGCACGGACGGGCTCGCCGGCAAAGCTGTAGCCGACGACGATCTCGCCCAGGCGCTCCTTGAGGTCGTTAATGCTCGTAGACAGGCACAGGATTGCCATGACCTCGGAGGCGACGGTGATATCGAAGCCGTCCTCGCGCGGCACGCCCTGGGCCTTACCGCCAATGCCGTCGATGACGTGGCGCAGCTGACGGTCGTTCATATCGACGACGCGCTTCCAAGTGATGCGCTTAACGTCAATACCGAGCTGGTTGCCCTGCTGAATGTGGTTGTCGAGCATGGCGGCCAGCAGGTTGTTGGCAGCACCGATGGCATGGAAGTCACCGGTAAAGTGCAGGTTGATATCCTCCATGGGGATGACCTGAGCCCAGCCGCCGCCGGCAGCACCGCCCTTAACGCCAAAGACGGGGCCAAGCGAAGGCTCGCGCAGGGCCACGGCGCTCTTGACGCCGCGACGGCGCAGGCCGTCGGCCAGACCGATGGTCGTGGTGGTCTTGCCCTCGCCCGCAGGCGTTGGGTTGATAGCGGTCACGAGGACGAGCTTGGCCTGGTGATCAGTCGGCTCGTTGAGCAGGGAATAATCGACCTTAGCCTTGTCGAAGCCGTACGGAATCAGGTGCTTAACGTCGACGCCGGCGTTCTTGGCCACCTCGGTAATAGGCAGCGGCGTGACAGAACGTGCGATTTCGATGTCAGTAGGCATGGGCGGTCCTTTCGTTACCGAATGAGAAAAAGACCAATTCAGCATAGCACGGGCGCGCAATAGTAAAACACCCGTAACCGATGAATGGCGATATGTTTATCCGATGCTCAGCGATAGCTTAACAACCCGCCAAAACAAAGCGCCCTAAACGGTAGGTTCAATCCCCAAGTGCTCAAAGGTGCGAAGCGTTGCCTGGCGGCCCTGGGGCGTGCGAATCATCAACCCGCACTGCAGCAGATACGGCTCATAGACATCCTCGAGCGTGCCCGGGTCCTCGCCCACCGCGCTGGCAAGGGTCGTAAGTCCCACGGCACGACCGGAGAACGTCTTAGCGAGCGTCTCCAAAATGCGAATATCCATCCAGTCCAGACCGAGCTCGTCGATCTCGAAGAACTCGAGCGCCTGGCGACAGATATCGAGCTCGATGGGGCCGTTGCCGCGCACCTGTGCGTAATCGCGCACGCGCTTGAGCAGGCGGTTGGCAAGACGTGGCGTGCCGCGCGAACGCGAGCCGATCTCGAGTGCACTGGGATGGTCGATCGTCACGCTCAGGATAGTCGCCGAGCGCGTCACAATCTGCGCGAGTTCCTCGACCGTGTAGTAATCCAAGCGATATGAAATGCCAAAGCGGTCGCGCAACGGGCCGGTCAACATGCCTGAGCGGGTCGTTGCTGCTACCAGCGTAAACTTGGGGATATCCAGGCGAATCGAGCGCGCCGCCGGACCCTTGCCAATCACGATATCGAGGGCAAAGTCCTCCATCGCGGGGTACAGGACTTCCTCGACCGAACGGTTGAGGCGGTGGATCTCGTCGATAAACAGCACATCACCCGGCTGCAAGTTAGTAAGGATGGCCGCCAGGTCGCCCGTGCGCGCGATGGCGGGGCCACTCGTGGTCTTGATCTGAGCGCCCAGCTCGTTGGCGATAACCGTAGCCAGCGTGGTCTTGCCCAGACCCGGAGGGCCCGAGAAGATCACGTGGTCGAGCGTCTCGCCACGGCTCTGCGCCGCTTCGATCAACACGCGCAGGCTCTGCTTGATATGCTCCTGGCCGCAGTAATCGTCCAGGCGCTGGGGGCGCAAAGTGCGATCGACATCGAGGTCCTCGGCCGTCAGCTCCGAGCCCACCATGCGCTCGCCGTGCGCCATGGATGCCGCCGGCGAGTTGCCGGGCGTCGCCCACAGGTCCTGAGAGTCATCGGCTTCCCACATCACGCATCCATTCCGAGTCGCTTAAGCGCCGCGCCGAGCAAATCCTCGACACGCATATCCTGCCCATCATACCCGCTCAGGGCAACATCGGTCTCCTGCGGGCTAAAGCCCATGGAAAGGAGCGCCGCACGGGCGTCATCGATGGCTGAGGGAGCGGCAGCGGGCACGGGCATCGCAACCTGGCCGGGAATCACGTCGACCGGCACAAAGCCCTTGTCCTTGGCAAAGGTGCTCTTGAGCTCCAGGATCAGACGCTGAGCTGTCTTTTTGCCCACACCGGGCACCTTGGCCATGCCCTTGTCGTCCTCGGCCATCACCAGCGAGCACAATTGCCCCACGGTATAGGTGGAAAGCACGGCGAGCGCCAAGCGCGGGCCAACGCCCGAGACAGACACGAGCCGATCGAACATCGTGCGCTCATCCTTAGAGGAAAAACCGAAAAGTGTCATGGCGTCCTCGCGCACCTGCATACGCGTGTAGAGGCGGACCTCGCCGCCGGGCGTCGGCAACGTGGCCGCAGTGCTGCCCGAGATGCCGAGCTCAAAGCCAACGCCCGACACATCGACGACAGCAGAGCTCATCGTGGCCTCGACAAGCGTTCCGTGGAGCTGGGAGATCATCAGTATCCGGTTCCTCTCTGTTGATAGAACTCGCCGCCGGTAAGCGCCCGGGTACGGCTGAGGTTAACGTGGCAGATGGCGCAGGCCAGGGCATCGGCGGCATGGTCGGGATGCGGGTCGTGATCGAGCTGCGTGAGCGTGCGCACCATGTAGGCGACCTGCCGCTTATCTGCGGCACCGGTACCCACCACAGCCTGCTTGATCTGCATAGGCGTGTACTCGCCGATCTCGAGCGCGCACTCCGAAAGCGCCACGAGCGCGGCACCGCGGGCATGTGCCGTGGGGATTGCCGAGCGGACATTAGCGCCAAAGTAGATGCTCTCGATGGCAGCGGTATCGGGTCGATAACGCTCCACGACACCCTTGAGGTCGCGGGCGATATGCGACAGGCGCACCGCGAGCGGACTGCCTGCGCTGGTCTCGATGCAGCCATAGGCACGGCAGCGAACCTCGCCACGCCGCTCCTCGATAATCCCCCAACCCGTATGAGCCAAACCGGGGTCGATGCCCAAAATAACCAAGCCAACCTCCCCTCGTCTTTTACCAAGCGCAAGGCAAGGCCCCGCGCACTACTCACGAACGTCTGTTCTAGAATAACACAACGGGGTCAAGATGCTTAGTTGAAGTATCGGGGTTGAGAGCGAATCCCATCCCCAGTTTAGTTCTGCGAGAAGAATGGGAACTGTCGGGGATTAACCGGCGGATGCGGCATCGGGCCACCCTGAGGACCACCTTGCGGTCCGCCCTGGCCGCCCATCATCTTATCGATGGCGTCCTGAACCTCGCCCTCGAACTTTTTCATTCCCTCGTGTAAACGACGCTGACCGTCTTCAGAGCGCAACTCCTCCATTTGTTCGGGCGAAATACCCAGTAGCTCGCCCAGCACGCCCATCATCTCGTTTCGCACGCGCTCGCTCGTATCCTCGTCAGCAAAACGGCGCACCTCGGCGCGCGCCAGCGAATCGACCGTCATACGCTCCTTGCCGTTAAGCCCCAGGTCGGACCACGCGAGCATGTACGGCCAGGAGCGCTCGGCAAACGAACGGGACGAAACGATCGGCGCCGTCGGCAACATGCGGCGGGCAGCCTCACCCTGTCGAACGAGCATCAGCAGCAGCGAGCAGGCCTCAGGCTTGCCAGCGGCCATCGGGATGTCGTCGAAAGATCGATTGCGGTCCACGTGCGCCTCAAGCGCGCCATCGATCTCACCCGGCTCGAGCCCGCCGAGCAGCTGTGCCGCGCGGTCGAGCATATCGACCGGACCGTCGAGCGTCGAGAGCGCCTGCGCCAGCACTCGCTCCATACAATCTTCCACCGCGTTGAGCGTCACGAGCTCTTGGGGTACCACGGCAGACGTGCGATTGCGCACACGCGCCACAAACTCAAGCGTCGACAGGTACACATCGCCAAAGGGCGCGTAATCGCCCTGGTAGCCGCCGCAAAGCGCCGGCGCCGCCAGCGCGTACTCGGTTTTGGACAGCGGGCTCAGCGCCATCGCACCCAGCTCGAGCGCCGTGTCCTCCAGCATGAGGCCCAGCGTGCGCGAGCGCAGGCGCTCTGCATCGCCCGCCGACACGTCGCGATCGAGCACACGCGCCGCATCCGGTGCATCGCGCTCGACGGTGCGAATGTGCAGACGCTCGGCGATGGCGCGGACGGCGGCACAGCGGGCAGCCTCGGCCTCTTCCTGCGCCGGCGTAAAGATACGGTTGCGCCCCAGCACCAGGCCAATCACATTACGCGGGCCCAGAGCGTCGACGGCCAGCGCCGCCAGCAGGGACGACGGCAAGTCGCCCTCGAGTGCCACCACGGCGCGCGACGCACCGTGGGCCCGGGCGTTGTCGCGCACGGCGAGCACCAGTGCCTGCCACAGCCACTCCTCGGAACGGAACTCGGTCAGTTCGTGATCTTCCAGGGCATCGAGCATCACGCCGCGCTGAATCTCCTGAACCAGCAGGCTCTCCTCAAAACACGGCGCTTGGGCCACCACGCGACCGCAGTCGTCGAGCACAAACGAACCGCCGGTATACACCGACTCGTCATAGGCACCGACCGGCGCCATACAGGCAAACCACACGCTGCGCTTGGATGCGATCTTGCGGTAGGCGCCGCTGCGAACGGCGGCAATGGCGGCAGTCTCGCGGTCGGTCATGTCAAACGCATTGAATTGGAAATACGCAATGAGGTCAACACCGGTCGGCAACATCTCGAGTTCGCGGTCCAAGTCAAAAATCACGGCGATGCGCACGCCGTCCACGTCGAACACCGGCGGCGCCCAACGCGTGTCGTTGTTCTCGCCACGCTGCAGGGCAATGCTCGAACGCGCCGGCACCACATGACCGTCCTTGAGCATCATGTAGTCGAGCAGCGGCTGACCCTCAAACGAAACCGCCGCGGGCACGATGCAGATCATGTCAAGCTCCTGGATGCGCTCGGCGACACCAGTCAAGCCGGCAAGCACGTCGTGCTCAAAGTCGGCAGCGCCCACCAGGCCACCGGGCATGGCGCCCATAAAGAGCGGAGCCGGAACGCACAGCACGCGCGCCCCGCGCTCGTGGGCCAGACGAGCCTGGTCCTCGATGCGGCCGCAAATGCCCTCAATATCACCCAGGCGCATATCGATCTGTGCAAGCGCGAGCTTCATGGCTCAGCCCTTTCCGTCGTAAACCATCGAAATCGTAGTAAAAGCGCCGGCCGCATGATGCAGTCGGCGCTCGCATGTGCATATGCTAGCTATGATACCCCGAGCGGGGGCGCGCTCCTAGAACGTCGCGGACCACAGCCCGTGCAGGTTGCAGTAGGCATAGACGGTACCGGTCTTGGAACCGCCGGCAAAAAACGTCGCGGGCTTCATGCCGGGCTCAAGGTAATGGACCTCTAAGCGGCCCTCGGCCTCAAGGGCGATCCACTCAATATAGTGCTCGGGCAGGCTGGGGTGCTCGACCGAGCCAACGCGTGCGCGAATCACGTGACCGTCGCGCTCGGTCTCGACAACAGGCACGTGCTTCTCGTGCGCCGCGTCCTCAGTGTTTGCGGTCAGTTCCGTGCAACCGGCAGGGGTTGCAACGTCGTTGCCAAGGGCGGCAATGAGCTTACCGTCGGGGTCCTTAAAGAATTTCGCCATGATGTTCTCCTTTGCTGACGTGCCAATGTTCTTGATGGTTCTTATGCCCAAAGGCAGACAAACCATCCACGGCATTGCAAATGAACACATAACGGGCGGGGACGATGGGGCAGCGTGCGCTATCCGCCCTGGCGGCCCCACCCGAGCGGGTTAGCGCCCGTCGCCGCCCAGCAGCGCCAGAACATCTTCGCGGGTAAACAGCGCCGACGAGATGCCGTCGCCGCCGAGCACGCTGTTGACCAGGTCGCGCTTGGACTCCTGCATCTGCATAATGCGCTCCTCGATCGTGTCCTTGGCGATGAGCTTGTACACGGTCACGGTATGTTGCTGGCCAATACGGTGCGCGCGGTCGGTCGCCTGGTCCTGCGCTGCCACGTTCCACCACGGGTCGTAGTGGATGACCACGTCGGCCGCCGTCAGGTTAAGGCCCACGCCGCCCGCCTTGAGCGAAATCAAAAAGACCGGAACCTCGCCCGCTTGGAACTGCGCGACCATCTTGGCGCGGCTCTCCTTAGACGAAGCGCCCGTGAGCTTAAGGAAGGCGATGTCCTCCTTGGCCAAGCGCTTACCGATGATATCGAGCATACCCGTAAACTGGCTGAACAACAGGATGCGATGCCCGCCGTCGAGTGCGCCGTGCACGAGCTCCATACACGTATCGAGCTTGGCGCTCCCCGCCTTGTAATCCTCGTAGTGTAGACGCGGGTCGCAGCAGATCTGGCGCAGCTTGGTGAGCTCGGCGAGCACCTTGAGCTTGTCCTTCTTAAACTCCCCAGCCTCGCGGTGCTGCACCTGCTGGGCGATGCGGTCCTGGTTGGCCAGGTAGAGCTTGCGTTGCTCGCCGGTAAGCTGTGCCATCACCGTGTCTTCGATCTTTTCGGGCAGGTCGGCCACCACGTCTTCCTTAACGCGACGCAGCACAAACGGCGACACGAGCGCCTGCAGGCGAGCGGCGCTATCGCCCTCGGCATGCTCGACGGGGCTCTCAAAGCGCTTGGCAAACGACTCGCGCGTCCCCAAAAGGCCCGGCATCAAAAAGTCGAAGATGCTCCAGAGCTCGGACAGGCGGTTTTCGATGGGCGTGCCCGTCAGGGCAAAGCGCACGCCGGCAGGCAGGCGCTTGGCGGCGCGCGCCACCTGCGTGAGCGGATTTTTAATGTACTGGGCCTCATCGAGCACCACGCGGGCAAAATCCTGCTCGACGTACTCGTCGATATCGCGCCGCATAAGGTCATACGACGTCACGACCACGCTATGCTCGGCCACGCCGGCGATCTGCACGCGGCGTTGAGCCTTGGCGCCCACAATGGCGCACACATCGAGCGACGGGGCAAAGCGCTCCAGCTCGGCAGTCCAGTTGTACACGAGTGAGGCCGGGCATACCACGAGCGTGGGCTTGGTGTCCCCCGCCTCCACGCGCGCCAGAATATGCGCAATCATCTGGAGCGTTTTGCCCAGGCCCATGTCGTCGGCCAAGATGCCGCCAAGGCCCAGGTGTTCGAGCGAGCCGAGCCACTGGTATCCGTCGACCTGGTAGCCGCGCATCGTTGCCTTGAGCGATGCCGGCACCGTAAAGTCCATCTTGCCGAGCGTATCCAGGCGCTCGACGGTACGGCGGAACGCAGCGTCGCGATCGGCCTCGAGCGCCGGCGTGCGTGCGAGCATGCTGTCGACGAACAGGGTACTCGACGCGGGAAGCGACACGCCGTCGAGCAGGTCGACGGCATCGACACCCAGGTCCTCGGCAAGGCCAAACGCGGCGCGCGCCCCCTCGTCCAGGCGAATGATGTCGCCGGACGTAAGGCGCGCAAACGTTTGATGGCGCTTGTACGAATCGAGATAGACGGCAAGGTCCGCGGCCGAAAGCCCGCTCGCGCCCAGCTCGACATCGAGCAGATTGCTCTTAACGGTCGCACGAACCGAGAGCTTGGGCGCGGGGCGGACCGAGATCTGGCGCAGACGGTCGCTAAGCATGACCTCACCCAGCTCGGACAGGGCGGACAGGCCCTCGGTCAGCAGGCAGAACAAGCGGGCGTCATCGCGCTCCTCAAACGCCAGACCGCCCTCGTAGAAATCGAAGTACAGGGCCGCCGTATCCATAACGCGAAACTCCGCCACCTCGTCGCGGGGTGGCACACCGGGGCGCTGCTCTTCGAAGGGGCTGCCCGGAGCGCCCAGGCCAAAGAGATCCGCCGACCAGTCACCGTAGGTAACCGTAATCTTGCAGGTCACGAGCCCATCGTCGACGCCGATTGCCATGGCAAAGCTCGGCTCGGGCGCCACGGTATCGAGCGCAGCGGGCGCGGTAAGGTCGGTATAGTCGCGCAAAATGGGCAGCGCCATACGGCAGAACTCCCCCACCTGCTCGGCGGCGATATGGGCGGGCGTGCGGCACGGCAGCAAGCGCGACAAAAAAGGTGCGGCATGCTGAGCAAATGCAGCGTCGGTACGGCGCGCGCGGCGCGTGTCAACCAAGTAGGCGGCATCGCCCGACGCAAAGCAGTACATATCGGCGGGCAGGCGCAGGTCATAGCTACCACCAGCCGCCGGCGCGATTTTGGCGGCAAGCAGCGGTGGACGCTTAGCGGATGCCCCGTCCTCCCCTTGCGGAGACAGCTCAACCGCCACGTCGTAGGTGCGATGCGTCGTCATCCCCCGCGACCAGGCGGGCTCAAAGGAGATGGTCTGGCCGCGCAGCAGGTCCAGCACATATACGATGCTATGCTCGGACAGCGGCAACTGACGCTCGGCAACAAAACCGCTGCGGACAAAGTCGTACGACGCCGAACGCGAGCTTGTGATGTCATCGAGATAGGCAACTGTCGTCGCAACAAGGTTGAGCAGCTTTGCCGATGTTTCGTCAAAGGCCTCAGGTGAATGGACAAACGTGAGCTTCTTGCCATAGGAGAACGTGCCGCCGCGCACGTAGGCATCGGCCATGCCGTCGATGTCCTTGACCACGTAGGAGACCGATCCACAGCGAATGCGGAACTCGAGCGCCCAGCTAAAGCGGTCAGCGAACAGCGGATTGTAGTACGGCACCAACGAGGGCTCCAACGCCGCTTTGGGGGCGTCGGGATCAACGGCACCGGCAAGCTTGCGGCGCATGCTCGCCAGCTCATCCATGCGCGCGTCCGAAAGATCGGAAAGCGCCGCCACAAGGCTCGGGCTCGTGGGGACGGGCGCCGGGAAGGGAAAGTTGGGGTTGACGGCCGGCGCGGCGGACGCGGCGCGCGCGGGCTGTTTCGGCTGCGCCGTAAACGTGCGAACCGGCGTGCGCAAACCTTCGACGGGCTCGGCGCCGCTGGCATCCAAATACGCCAGCGCCGTGGCAATAGCGTGCTTACACATACCGGGGTAACGATAGGCGGCGGGACAATCGCAGTCGTAGTCGATCACCTCGTGCTCGTCCATGTCGAGCGCCACGTGCGTCTTGTACAGGTCGCCGCGCGAGCCGCGCACCGAGCCCTCAACCGTCACGTTTTTGGAGAAGCGCGAGCCGCTGTCCTCGATCGACAGCACGGCGCCGTTGAGCATGAGCGAACGCCCCTTCATAAAGGTGCCGCTCAACGCCGCCTCTTTGCGAAGCGCCTGCACAAACGTCCCCTGCGCCATCACTTCCTCCAATCTCACCCGGGGTAGCTTAGATCACCGTCACGCGGCCCTGGTTACCCACAATGGCCTTGGCCTCGGCCAGCAGCGGAATCGAACGCGCGTTGACCTTGGCAGGTACCTCGGCACGCAGCACGCGCCCGTCCACCTGCTCGATAAAGATCTCCACGCGGTCGCCGCCCGGGTTAGCGGTGAGCACCGTGGCCAGGCGCGCCATATTGCCCTGGCTAAAGCGGCTGTTGGGCACCATGACCTCAAACACCTTGGGCTTGTTGTTCTCCTCGTTGAGCTCCAGCGGCACAATCTCCTGCGCGATGATCTGGTCGCCGCGGTCCGAGCGCTCGAGCTTGCCCTTGATGCGCACAAAGGCGTCGGACAGCTGCGCGCCGGTCTCGGGATCGACCTCGCCGTACAGATACCCCTCGGCCTCCTTGTAGGTCTTGGGGAACACCACGACCGTGGCCTCGCCTTCCATGTCCTCGAGCTGCACGATGCCCATGGGGTCACCGTTTTTGGTCACGCGCTTGGACACGCTCGAGACCATGCCGGCCCACCACAGCGCCTTGCCCTCGGGAATCTCCTGGTTGATGGTGCCGCCCGTAGGATTCTGAACTTCGTAGCCGGTATCGATCTGCGAGAACGAGAAGTCGCGCGCCTTGGCTAGTGCATACTCAAACGGGCGCAGCGGGTGGTCCGAGACATAGATGCCCAGAACCTCCTTCTCCTGGCTCAGCTTAAGGTGGCGGTCCCACTCCTGGCCGTCCGGATCGGGCACGCTCACCTCAAAGCCCGAGCCCTCAACGTCGCCAAACATGTCGAAGAACGAGGTCTGGCCGCTCGCGCGGTCCTTCTGGCGCTTTATCGCGGCGTCGATGATGTTCTCGGGGTTGTTCTTGTCCACAAAGTGCATCATCTGACGACGCGGATACCCAGTGGAGTCGAAGGCGCCTGCCTTGATCAGCGATTCGATTACGCGACGGTTGGCCTGGCTCGAGTCCACGCGCTCGACAAAGTCGTGCAGTGTCTTAAACGGACCGCCCGCCTCGCGCTCGGCGATAATCGCCTGCGCCACGCCGGTGCCCACGCCGCGGATGCCGGCCAGACCAAAGCGCACGCCCTCCTTGGTAGCCGTGAACTCGGTGCCGGACTCGTTGACATCTGGCGACAGCACGGGGATGCCGTCGTGACGGCACGCCGAGACGTAGTGCACGATCTTGTCGGTCTTGCCCGTATAGGACGTCAGAACGGCCGCCATGTACTCGTGCGGATAGTGCGCCTTGAGCCACGCCGTCTGCATAACCAGGATGGCGTAGCCGGCGGAGTGCGACTTGTTGAAGGCGTAGGATGCGAACTCGAGAACATCGTCCCAAATCTTCTGGGCGACCTCGCGCGTGTAGTTGTTCTTGATAGCGCCGTTCATCCAGTGGTCGTAGGTGGTCTCGTCCGAGCCATCCTCCCAGTGCAGCACCGTCGACGTGAGCAGCTTGATCTTTTTCTTAGCCACGGGCTTACGGATACGCGAGTCCGATTCGCCCTTGGAGAAGCCGCACATCTCGACGGAGATGAGCATAACCTGTTCCTGGTAGACCATGGTGCCGTAGGTTTCGCCCAGGATGTCGTCCAGGCGGTCGTCGTAGGAGACGGCCGGCTCCTTGCCGTTCATACGGTTGATGTAGGACGAAACCATGCCGGCGCCCAGCGGGCCCGGGCGGTACAGGGCGATCAATGCCACGACGTGCTTGTACTCGGTGGGCTTCATGTTCTTGATCGTGGCCGTCATGCCGGCGGACTCGACCTGGAAGACGCCGGCGGTATGGCCGGAGCCCATGAGCTTAAAGATCTCGGGGTCGTCAAAGGGGATCTCTTCCTCTTTGATGTCGATGCCGAAGTTCTTTTTGATGTTTGCCTTGGCCTTGGAGATAACCGTCAGCGTGCGCAGGCCCAAGAAGTCCATCTTGAGCAGGCCCATGTCGGCAACGGTATGACCTTCGTACTGGGTAATCTCGACGCCGCCCTTGGTGTCGAGCTTGGTGGGCACGTGCTCGTTGACGGGGTCGCGGCAGATCAGAACGGCGCACGCGTGCACACCCTCGCCACGGGTAAGGCCCTCAATCGAGAGCGCCGTGTCGATGATGCGGCGGGCGTCGTCGTCCTTTTTATAGGCCTCGGCAAAATCGGGGTTAAACAGATCCTCTTTGCCGGGTTGCTTTTCGAGCACCTGCTTGAGCTTGACCTTGGGGTCGCTCGAGACCATCTTGGACAGACGCTGGCCCATGTAGACCGGGTAGTCCAGGACGCGCGCAGCGTCGTTGATGGCCTGCTTGGCCTTAATGGTCGAGTAGGTGATGACGTGGGTGACCTTCTCGGGGCCGTAGAGCTGGCGAACGTGCTCCACGACCTCGAGGCGCCGCTCATCGTCGAAGTCCATATCGATATCGGGCATCTCGGTACGCTGCGGGGACAGGAACCTCTCGAACATCAGACCGTTCTCGAGCGGGTCGAACGCGGTGATGTTCATGGCGTAGGCGACGATAGCGCCGGCGGCCGAGCCACGGCCGGGGCCGACGCCAATGCCGTTGTCCTTGGCCCATTGCACGTACTCGGCAACAATCAAGAAGTAGGCGGCAAAGCCCTTGTCGCAGATGACTTTGTATTCGTACTCAAAGCGCTCTTTGATGTTGACGCCACCAATCTCGCGCGTGGCCCAGTCGTCGCCGTAGTGCTGGCGCAGGCCCTTCTCGCACTCGCGGCGGAACTGGCTCTCGTGCGTCTCGCCGGGATCGAGCAGCGGGAAGCGCGGCAGGATGATGGAGTCCCAGTCCAGCTCAACGTAGCACTTGTCGGCGATTTCGAGCGTGTTGTCGCAGGCCTCGGGGCAATACGGGAACATCGCCCGCATCTCCTCCTCGGTCTTCATGTAAAACTCCGAGCCAGTCATGCGCATGCGGTTAGGGTCGTCGACCTTGGCGTTCATGCCAATGCACATGATGACGTCCTGCACGGGCGCGTCCTCGCGGCGCAGGTAGTGGAAGTCGTTGGTGGCGATGACCTTGACGCCCACCTGCTTGGCGATATCGATGAGCGTACGGTCCATCTGCTCGTCGGTCAGACCATTGTCGGTAGTGATGCCGTGTTCCTGGATCTCGATGTAAAAGTCGCCGGGTTCGAAGGTATCGCGGAAGGTCTCGGCCCACTTGATGGCGCCCTCCATGTCACCGCGGTCGATGTATTTGGGGATGATGCCCGCGATGCAGGCGCTCGTGCAGATCATGCCCTTGGCGTGGCGGCGCAGGTTGTCGAGCGTCACGCGCGGCTTATAGTAAAAGCCCTGCACGGCGGCCTCGGAGACCGTCTGCATCAGGTTGACGTATCCCTCCTGGTCCTTGGCCAGAAGGATCATGTGGTAGAGCTCGGGCTTATGGTCGCGGGCAAGCGTCTCGTCCGGCGTAAAGTAGACCTCGCAGCCAAAGATGGGCTTGATGACCAGAGGCGGCTTGAGCTCGTCGATGTTGCCCTTCTCGTCCCACATGGCCATGTCCTTCACATACTGGGCATGCTCGCGCGGGCTGGACTCGGGATCGGGCTCCACCAGCTCGTCGCGGCGGTCCTTTTCCAAGAAGGCCTTGTCGTGGCTCCAGGTTTTGTACTCGGGCGTGTTGTGGTTGACGGCGTCGCAGGCCAGCGCCAGGTCGGGTACGCCATACATGTAGCCGTGGTCGGTAATGGCCACGGCGGGCATGCCCAGCTCAACGGCACGATTGACCATATCCTGGATACGGGTTGCGCCGTCGAGCATGGAGAAAACAGTGTGATTGTGCAGATGGACGAATGCCATGTGATGAGCTCCGATGCGGGTTCGTGTTCTGACTGAACGATTTTACCCCACGGCACGGACAGCGCCCGAACCTAGCCAAACCCACACGGCTACTCACGCAGTTGCGGTGAAATACGGACTGTTTGGCGGCTTTTTTGGCCAAAACAGTCCGTATTCCACCGCAAGTTATCTGAGGGCTAGAGGCTGTAGGTGACCACCTGAGGCTCGCACGGGTTGGCGGGGTCGACTTGCTCCACGCGGACGAACTTGACGGTCACGGCCTCAAAGCCCGCCTTGTGCAGAACATCAGCGTAAACGCGCGCCTGCAGGGCGTGCTTCTCCTGCAGCTGTTCCGGCGTCTCGTCCGGTGTGCCGCCCGTCTTGTAGTCGATGACCAGCGCGCGTGACGAATCCGCCGGGTTCGTCGCCAAAGCATCGATGGCGCCCTCGGCATATGCAGCGTAGCGAGCGATGTCCTCATCCTCGCAGCCCAGCGAAAAGAACGGCACCTCGGCGCGAACGCACGGCCAGGCAAGTAGCTCGGCACGGACCGCCGACTTGAGCCAGCGATCCAGGGCAACGTCGAAGCGTTCGCGCTGTTCCGGCGTCAGGTGCCACAGGCGAGCCAGGGCGTCGGCACGCTCGGCGGGCAGCTCATCGGCACCCATCTCGATCAGCCACTGGCAGGCGGCATGGAAGGCCGAACCCAAGGCCATGGGATTGCCGGCGGGCTCGACAGCGGCCACGTCCGCATCCGTCATTTCCGAGCCATCCGACTCGGCATCATCGCCAGCCTCGTCCATGGGCACGCGCGCCTCGGCGGCACGGTCCTCGGCCTCGGCATGCAGCGCCGCGGCAATTGACGAGTAGCTGTACGAATCGCGCACCGGATACGGGCAGGCGCCCATGCGCACGCCCACCGTCTGGGGATACACGAGCTCAAACGCATCGGGCTCGGGGTCGGCAGGGCCGGGAACGGCGGCGCGGGCATCCGCACCGGCGCCCCCCGGCTCCGCATCGCCGCGGACAAGCCTGCCCTCGGCATCCAGAGAAGCATTGGCCTCAAACGCCTGCTCGCCAAACGTAAAGTCCGCCAGCGAGATGAGCTCGTAGTCGCCCGGCTTGGAGTTGTCGAACACCAGGCGGTCGGCATCGAGCTGCGGCATGTCCAGAGCGTCGGTAGGCAGAATACGACGCAGCACGTCATAGGTCAGATCGGTCTCGACGTCGAAGGTCGGCGCCGTCACCTTGCCGCGGCTCACGCCGGCATCCATCGCCAGAATGACCAGCTCTCGCGCACGCGTCATGGCGACATAGAGCAAGCGAGCCCGCTCCTCGAGCGAAAGCTGCAGGTCGTCGTTACGCAGGCGGGCAAATGCCTCGGCGGGAGAGCCCGTCGCACAGACGTCCTCCATGAGCTCTGGCGGCAGCCACAGCGACGTGCCCTTGCCCTTAAACGCGTGCTCAAACTGTTTTTTGACGTCATCGCCCTTCACGAACGTGCCGTCCGCGAGTTTAACGCCGTCGAAGCGTGCCGGCAGCGCCACGACCTGCGCTCCGCCCTCGACACGCCCCATCTGAGCCGCACCGGACGATTTGCGCACGCCAAAACACTCGGCAACCGCTACGACCGGATACTCCAGACCCTTGGACGCATGCACCGTCATGATGCGCACCGCGCCGTCGCCCTCCTCGTTGAGCGCGCCCGGGGCCTCCTTGCCCGCCAAGAAGCGGTCGAAGGCGAGCGCGATGGAGCGCGGAGAATTGCCGAGCTCGGCCTCTGCCTCGGCCACGGCGTCGAGCGCCTTGAGCACGTTGGCGGCGATGGCCTTGCCCTCGGGACCACGCTGCGCCAGACGCACAAACCAGCCGGAGGCGTTGACAGTATCGCGCGCGATGGCGGCGAACGAATCGCGCCCCACGCGACGAAGTGCATAGCGCAGCACCTCACGGGCGCGCGTCAGCAGCGGCAGATCCCGCAGCCCCGGCACATCGCAATCGCTCATGATGCCCACGTCGATGTTGCGGCGCGAGGTCTCCCCCGTCTGGTCGTCCAGCTTGGTCGCCAGCGCCAGGAACTCCTGAGCGCCGAGCGCAAACATCGGCGAGGCCAGCAGCGGCATAAGACCCTGCGCCGTATCGGCCGGGTTAGCAAGCGCGCACCCCAGGGCACGCACCGTTTGGACCTCGGCAGCCTGGGCAAAGACCGAGCCGCCCGCGATGACGCAGTCGAGCCCCTGGTCGCGAAACGCCTGTGCGTAGACATCGGCATTGGTCATGCGCCCCAGTAGCAGTACCATGCTGCCCTGGGGCTGGCCCGCTTTAACGAGCGCTTGGAATCGCTCCGCAATCGCACGAGCTTTCGCCTGCGTTCGCTCCTGGGTGCTGCCGCCGGCAACGAAGACCGCCTGGCGGCGCGACGCCTTTGCCTTGAGCTTGTCCTCGCGATCGTCACTCGGCTCAAGATCCAAGAACCCCTGCATCAAACCACCGGTATCGCCGTCAAAGACGCGCGCCACATAGCGCAGCACCTCGTCGTGGCTGCGGAAGTTGCGCACGAGTTTGACGAGCTCGCCGGCGGGGGCATCGGATGCGGCAGCCGTCTCGGGCGCAGCAGAGGAGCCCACTTTGCGCTCCTGGCGGCGGAAGACCTCAACCTCGGCGCCACGGAAGCGGTAGATCGACTGCTGCGCATCGCCCACGGTACACAGCGCACGCTCACCCGCGCCGGTCAGGTAACGGATCAGGTCAACCTGCATCTGGTCGGTATCCTGGAACTCATCGATCATGACCATCTTAAAGCGGCCCTCATAGGCTGCTCGAATAGCCGGGTAGTCGCGCAGCGCCTCGTACGCCATGCGCAGCAGGTCGTTGTTATCGAGCGCGGACTGGCCGGCCTTCAGCGCGCGATACTCGGCCTCCACGGAACGGGCCAGGCCCACCAGTGCATCGAGCGCGGGGGCACCGCAGGCAAGCACGATATTGATAAATGCATCAGCAGCCTCGGCCTTGAGTAGCTCCACCTGCTCCTTAGAAAACGCCTTGCTCGCGCGCGGCATGGTGCACGACATCATAAGTCGCGCCGCATCGACCATGGTCTTGCCGCTCGCCTCGAACGCGTCGATGGCATCGAGCGCCGTCTGCGCCTTCTCGGTCGCGGCCTTGCTTGCGCCCAGCGCCGCGCGATAGGCGTCGGCAAGCGCAGAGGTGTCGGCCTGGCCGCGCGCCACGCACACGTCGTCCATACCGCCCGGCAACTGACTCGACAGCTCCAGCAGGTCGCGCACCAGACCCTTGATGGTCGTGCCGGCGCCAAAGGGACCGCCCTCGCCCGCCATGGGATACCAGGCGTAGAGGGCCTTGAGCGATGCCGCGAGCTCGGGGACGGCATCGGGCGCCGTCGCGCGGGCCAGCACATGCTCAACAGCCTGGTCCATAAGCTCGTCGGTATCGGTGAGCACCGTGAACTCGGGGTCGATGCCCAGCTCCAACGCGTGTGCGCGCAGGATGCGCGAGCACATGCCGTGAATGGTCGAGATCCACGCATCGTCGACGGTCAGGGCCTCCTCGTCCATACCCTCTTCGATAAGCGCGCGACGCACGCGGTCGCGAATCTCGGCCGCGGCATCTTTGGTAAAGGTAATGGCGAGCACCTGATCCAGATGCTCGACAAACGGACCGGATTCGGGCGAGAGCGCGTAGACGATGCGGCGCGTGAGGGTAAAGGTCTTGCCCGAACCGGCGCCCGCCGAGACAAACAGCGGACGGTCGAGCGTTTTGACGACTTGCAGTTGTTGCGGCATCAAAGTCGAAAGATCCATGGTCTACACGTCCCTCCTTACAAACGTTCCTTCGTGGTTATACGAGCAGCGCGCATGCGCGGCCTGAGCCGACGTCGGGTCGACGGCGGCAACGTCGCCTGCCTCGAGTTCGTGCAGGCGCTCGGCGATGCCGGCCTCCACGCGATCGAGCAGGGCGTCGAAGTCCATGCTGCCACCCTCGCCGGGAAAGCCCTTCTTAAGCCCCGGGATGCGGCCGTCACCACGCTCCTCCTCGAGCAGCTCGGCACTCGCGGCGCCGCGCAGCGCCGGTTTGCCGCCCTTGGTCGAAAAATAGAGCGCCGCACGGGCATCCAGATCCAGCGCCCGGCGCATGGCCTGCGCATAGATAAGCGTCTGGGTATGGGGCGGCAGCCACCGCGGGTCGTCGATGGCGGCCTCGCCCGATTCCTCGTCGCGCACCGTGGGGTCGGCGAGTTTAAACTCCTCAACGCCCGTGCGATGCTTGTAGTCGATTACCACGGCGCGATTCTCGGCATCCACATCCACGCGGTCGATGCGCCCGCCGAGCGGCCAACCGGCATACTCGACCTGGAGCTCGTTGAACGCAAACTCCAGGTAGCGCGGAGCAAAGGGGGTGAGCGCCTCGGACTCGTAGGCAAGCACGCCCTCCAGCTGCGGCAAGATCTCAGCCACCTGGCGCTCCTCCACTGGAGAGAGCGGCACCAGCGGGCCCTCGGTACCGCGCTTGCCCGCATGCTCGGCCAGGGTCTCGGCAAAGACCTCGCGCAACAGCCCCTGCGCGCGCGGCAGATTCATGGGCGTCACGCGCTCCATGCCCTCCTGCGTAAGACGTGCATGCAAGTGCTCCAGCACGTCATGGACAAAGTTGCCCTTCTCCATGTTGCCAAAGCCCGCATCGATGGACTGAGGTTTGACGCGATACGAGACGAACCAGCACAGCGGGCAGGTGGAATAGGCCTCGATCTGCGAGGCGGACGTCAGGCGCGGCACGAGCGGCGCGCCCTCGCCCTCGCCATCGCGACGGCGCAGGACCAAATACGGCACGGCCTCGGCACTCAGATGCTGAGGGGCTTCACAGGTCACGCGCTCGCGCTTGAGACCTTCGCCTGCCGCGGGATCGAAGTCCCTTACGATATCGCCCTCACCCACGCACTTCGCCTTGTCGGCGTCAGCGGCCTCGGCGTGCGCCCGCAGCTCGGTCCACACGGCAGCCGGATAGCACTCGCGCGCCTGGCGATCGTGCGTCACGCGGGCGAGCGCAACCGGACCACGCGACGCTTGCATCGCACGGCCAAAGCGCACGCGCAGCAGGGCCGCAGGCTCAAGCGTCACGCCCTCGCGACCAAGGCTCGCCGTCAGCGTAGCCAGCGGTCCCTCCTCGTGCGAGAGCGGATAGCTGTCCAGATCGACATCGGCAAACAGCACAGCATCGTAGCTGCCGGGGCGCAGAGCCGCCGCATCGGCAAGCGAAGCAAAACGAACCTGAGCACGTGGCGCACGGTCAACCTCGTAGGTCTCGTAATCGTAGGCGGTACTACGCTTGTCCACCTTGGTGCGAATGCCATCGAGCACGGGCACGATCGCGGCCTGCGACACGTCGAGCGCGCGGGCGCCATTCATAAGGATGCCGATGACGTGGCGCAGCAGGGCCACCTCCGCTTGGCGACGGGCTTGGCCATCCAAGCTGCCCAGCGAGCGATCGGGCAACGCCTCGGCAACGGCAAGCATGGCCTTGAGCGCCGTCACGGGCTTGTCACGCCACAGCGCCTGGAACACGTCCGAGACCACGCACGGCACGTTCTTAAACCAGTTCTCGTCGCTCGCCGCCTTGCGCGCGCCCCTCACCTGGCCTTGGACGCTCTGCAGCAGGCTCTTAACGCCCGCGGTAGTCTTGCTGCGCGAGAGACGCATATTCTTATCGAAGGTACGGGCATTGACGGCATCAGCGCCCGAAAGCGGACTGTAAATCCAGTCGGTAAGCTCCGGCGCGGGCCACCACTCAGTCTTAGAAGCTGCCCCTTCGTCGGCGGCCTTCATACGCTCGATCAGGTTGGCGAGCGCCGTGAACTGCCTGCCCGCAATGGATTGAGAAAACGCCGTGAACTCAACTGTCTCGGCAGCGATATGACGAGCCGCCAGACGAGAGGCGAGCTCACCGAACAGCTGGGGTGCCCGGGCAGAAACAACGAGCACGCGTACGGGGTCGGCGGGCGTTGCAGCAGCCTTATCGTCCTTGGACTCCTTGTGCGTTTTCGCCAACTTATCGATGGCGTCCGCATAAGCATGGGCACGGGCATGGGGGCCGGCGACCTCAATAAAGGCAGGCTGAGCAGCGGACTTGGAGGCAGTCTGGGGCGCGGCGGCGCCCTCCCCCAGCGGCGCGATCTCAAACAGCACACCGCGGACATCAAATGCCGCGGCAAGCTCCTCGCGCATCGCCGCTTGCTCGCGGGCAAGCAGCACGACAACCTCTCCCCCGTTGTTTGCCACGGCGGACAGCAGCTCGAGCAGGCTATACGTAAATGACGTGACGCCGCGCACGCAAACGGCGCGGGCGCACCCCGGCAGGTTGTCGGCCAAAGCGCCGGCCATAATGTCAGCCGCCTCGCAGGGCTCGACCATATCTCGACGGTCCAAACCGCGCGCATAGGCGCACAAAAGTTCAAACACGCGAGCCTCGGCGTCGCTTTTGGGCTTGGGCTTGCAAACGTTGTCGCAGCAACGCTCGGTGCCTGTCCCTGCCACACCCGGCAGCACATCGCGAGCCATACGCGCGAGCATACGCACCGTGCCCTGGCTGCGCGAAAGCGGCTGCAGGTCGGCGTCGTCGAGGCGCGCTACCATGTCCGAAAACAGCATCTGGCGCTGCAGGTTGTCGACGAAACCGCGCCCGTCGCCCAAAAGCTCCCAAAGCGAGCGAAGCCACGATGTAGGCGTCTTGTAGTCAATACCCAGCGAAACGCCGGCTTCCGCCGCATCATGACGGCACAGGTCGAGCTCGGCAAACGTTGGCGCCAGCAGCACGGCACGCCCGTGGCGGGCAATAAGGTCGGCAAGCAGCGCCGCCTCGGCATCGCTCAAATCCGCGCCGGCGTTGGTGGTATAGATTCGAACAGGCATGGTCCTCCACTCAAACCGTTCGCAATATTCAATGCTTCCATCCTACCCGCCCGCGCGGACAGATTTGCCCCACGCCAACAGATTTGACCCCTTGGAGACAGAGGAAAATGGATCACCGAGGAGGTCAGTCTAACCCAGTGATCCGTTTTCCTCCGTCCCCAAAGGATCAAAAAACCGCCCCCGAAGGGACGGTTCTGCGCAATTCGTTTGTTGCCGCTGGCCTACTCGCCATCCTCCAGCTTGATGAGGATCTTGCGATAGCCGCCGTACTCGCCGTTGAGTGCCTTGGACACGCGGCTCACCGTAGTGGACGAAGCGCCGGTGCGGGCCTGAACCTCAACATAAGGCTCGCCCTCATCCAGATAACGCGCAACCTGCAGACGTTGCGAAAGATCGCAGATCTCGCGCGGCGTGCAGATATCGGTCAAAAACGCCTGGATATCCTTCTCGTCATCCAAAAGACTAAATGCGTGGACCAGCTGCTTGACATCAGGCTTGTCAAACATGTTCTCGATATTCATCGATCACCGCCAAACCCGCCATAAGGCATCGAAGTTGATACTGACATCGGGCATCGTTCGCCCGTTCTATGCAATAGGGCAACGCCTGTGGCTTTTGCCCGTAGCAGTGTAGCACACCACCAAACTAAAGCGACAAGACTCTCTGCCAGCGGCGCGTTTTTCAGGACGAACGCCGTTTGAAACCGAATGCGCACGTAAGCTCCACGAATATCTGAGACAATGGGCGGCCGAACAAGGCGGCACACCCGAGCGGCCGTCCAAGCCGCCGCAGCAAACCGCTTCACGCGACACCGACGCACCCTGCGCAAGAAAGGATTCACACCATGCGCTTTATGCTTAACTGGCTCTTTACCTCGATCGCCATCGCGATTGCCACGTTCCTCGTCCCCGGCATCCAGCCCTTCGGTTTTGCCGAGGCCTGGGTCTGTTTCGCCTTCGTGGGACTGTTCCTGAACATCGTCGATTCGCTCGTCAAGCCGTTTCTGACGGTTATCTCGCTGCCGCTCACGATCATTACGCTGGGTATTTTTCAGCTCGTAGTCAACAGCTTTATGCTCGAGCTGGCCAGCTATCTGTCGGTCAATCTGCTGGGCGCGGGTATCTCCATCGCCAGCTTTGGATCGGCCTTTATGGGCAGCATCCTGGTATCCATCATGCGCAGCATTCTCGATAGCATCGCCGAGGGCTAGAACTGTTCAATACGAACCGTCATATCGACCCAAAACAAAGACCGCCCATCGCAAAAATGGGCGGCCTTCTTATTTGTCAAGTCTCAAAGGACGAGAGAATCTACCATTTCCACCCCGTCCCCAAATGCAGGTGTGGGTTAGATGACGTAGTCGTAGCCTTCGTTGGGAGCGACAAGTTGATCGAGCGTCACACCGTCGAGGTAGTCGTTAATGAGCTTGTCCAGGTTCTTCCATACGTCGAGCGTGGGGCACTCATCCGAACGCGAACAGCCCTTGCAGTCGCCGTCCAGACATGCGACCGGCGCCAGACTGCCCTCGGTCAGGCGCAAGATCTCGCCCACCGTGTACTGCTCGGGCGGGCGCGTGAGCACATAGCCGCCGCCCTTGCCGCGCATGCCCGAGAGCATGTTGGCGCGGACGAGCGTAGCCAAAATGTTCTCCAAATATTTCTCCGAAATCCCCTGACGCGCGGCGATCTCTTTGAGGGGAATGCGGCCTGCCGCCTGGTGCTCGGCCAGGTCGACCATAACGCGCAGGGCATATCTGCCCTTAGTGGAAACCAACATATATAGTGCTACCTTTCGGTCTTTTAATTCGTAGAAATTCTAGCCGAAATATTGGTTTTGAAAATACCTATTCCCGTCAAGATGGTTAATCAACTTGCAATAAACTCCTATTTCCTATTGCATTACTAGGCTTTACTGTCTACTATGCTTGCCAACAGCAAAACGAACAACCTATAAGGTTTGTGGGTTTCACTGCTACACACACCGTAAAACCACACGGTATCCAGTCATTTGAACACTTTGGAGGTTCATCATGAGCAATGTTTACACGTCCATCGATCAGCTTGTCGGCCACACCCCGCTCCTGGAGCTCACCCACTTTGAGGCCGACGAGGACCTCAAGGCCCGCGTGCTCGTCAAACTGGAATACTTCAACCCCGCCGGGTCCGTTAAAGACCGCGTCGCCAAGAACATGATTGACGAGGCCGAGAAGGCCGGCAAGCTCGTGCGCGGCGGCGACTACACCATCATCGAGCCCACGAGCGGCAACACCGGCGTCGGCATCGCTTCGGTGGCGGCGGCCCGCGGCTACAAGGTGATCATCACCATGCCCGAGACCATGTCCGTCGAGCGCCGCAAGCTTATGCAGGCATACGGCGCACAGCTCGTGCTCACCGACGGCTCCAAGGGCATGAAGGGTGCCATCGCCAAGGCCGAGGAGCTGCAGAAGGAGACGCCCAACAGCATTATCGCCGGCCAGTTTGTGAACCCCGCCAACCCCGCCATCCACAAGGCCACGACCGGCCCCGAGATCTGGGATGACACCGACGGCGAGGTCGACATCTTCGTCGCCGGCGTTGGCACCGGCGGTACTGTGACCGGCGTGGGCGAGTTCCTCAAGGAGCAGAACCCCCAGATTCAGGTCGTCGCCGTTGAGCCCGCCACTTCCCCGGTGCTCTCTAAGGGCCAGGCCGGCCCGCACAAGATCCAGGGTATCGGTGCCGGCTTTGTGCCCGACGTCCTCGACACCCAGGTCTATGACGAGATCATCCCCGTCGAGAACGACGACGCCTTTGCCACCGGCCGCGCCGTGGGCCACAAGGAGGGCGTGCTCGTGGGCATTTCGTCCGGCGCCGCCGTGTGGGCCGCGCTGCAGCTGGCCAAGCGCCCCGAAAACGAGGGCAAGACCATCGTGGCGCTGCTCGCCGATACCGGTGAGCGCTACCTGTCCACGGCGCTCTTCCAGGACTAGGGCCTGTCGCCCATAGGTTGAGCCCACGGACGAGCCGGTTTCCTCTCTCCCGGCAGTCTGAGCCCATCCAATCAGGGTGTCCCACGAGACGTCCGAACTTGTTACAATGTCTGCGGCGCGGAACCAGCCTCCCGCGCCGCTTTTCTTTTTTGGCCACATGCCACCAAGGAGAACCTCCCCATGCACAACAAGCGCGTGCTCGTCGCCATGAGCGGCGGCGTCGATTCCAGCGTGACCGCGTACCTGCTCAAAAGCCAGGGCTACGAATGCGTCGGCGCCACCATGCGCCTCACCCGCCCCGCACCCGACCCCGCCACGGGCATGAGCAAAGTCGACAGCGACATCGCCGATGCAAAGGCCGTCGCCGAGCGCCTGGGGATACCCCACCATGTGCTCGACCTGCAGCAGACCTTCGACCGCAACGTTATCGAGCGCTTCGTGACTGCCTATCAGGAGGGGCTGACGCCCAACCCATGCATCATCTGCAACCGCCATATTAAGTTTGGCGCGCTGCTCGATGCGGCACTCGATATGGGCTGCGACTACATCGCCACAGGTCACTACGCCAAAACGAGCCAGGCGTCCGACGGCACCTGGCAGCTGAACCGCGGCGAGGACCCCAAGAAGGACCAAAGCTACTTTTTGTATTCGCTCACGCAGGAGCGCCTGGCACGCACGATCTTTCCGCTGGCTGGGCTGGACAAAGAGCGCGACGTGCGCCGCATTGCCGCCGAGCAGGGCTTCATCAACGCCCAGAAAGCCGAGAGCGAGGATATCTGCTTTATCGCGGACGGCGACTACGCGGGCTATATCGAGCGCCGCTGCGGACATGCCGCCGAGCCGGGCGACATTGTGTGGCGCGACGGCAGCGTGGTCGGACGTCATAACGGCGCGCTGCGCTACACCATCGGCCAGCGCAAGGGCTTGGGCGTCGCGATGGCGCATCCCGTGTACGTAACGGGCATCGATGCCGCCAACAACATTGTGCATCTGGGCGAGGCCGAGGACCTGACGGCCACAGCGCTCACGGCCAACGACTGGATCTGGAGCGCCCCGGCAGAGCGCATGGAGGCTGAGCTCGATGCCGGCGGCATTCGCGTGGGTGCCAAGTACCGCTACCGTCAGAAAGACCAGGCAGCGACCCTTACACGTGGCGAAGATGGGCAAATGCTGCTAACTTTTGACGAGCCGCAACGAGCCATCGCCCCCGGCCAGGCCGTCGTTATCTACCGCGGCGACATCGTCCTGGGCGGCGGCACCGTGACCGGCGCGCTTAAGTAGCCGCGGGTTTATCGCTGCACGTGTCGAAGTGCCTCAACAGCGGCACCAATCTCGATTACGCGACGCTCGAGGCCGCGGCGGATGGCCTCGAGTCGACCCTCCGCCGTCGCCCACTCGCTCTGCGAAAGAATCTCGATCGCTTCATCAACAAATCCGTTGAGCCGCGACGAATCGAACCAATCGAGCAAATCCGCAAGCGCCAGCTGGACGGAAGGGTCGGGCCCAAACGGCTTAGCGGAAAACCCAAACTCCCCAGCTGCGAGCACGGCAGTTGGTACGTTGTACCACAGGCAGTTGCCGCTATCGAACAGCGGAGCAGGTTTTATCTCCAGGGTGTCGACATTGCGGATGATGCCGAAGTTTCGCCAATGGCGGTCGCTGTTGGCCAAAAGGGCATCGCAGACAATCATCTGCGACATAGACCTTCTCACAGCGGCCTCATCGACACCATGCTTGCCGAGGTAGCAACAGTATCGATCGTATGTCGAGTTTCCCCGCTGGCTACCAAATGCGCCCTTAACGTAAACAGCCGGAACATATTCCTCGCGGCCATCAAGAAAGTCATCGCACAGGCACACGGGGCCATCAAACATGTGCTCAACCGTGTAAGGAACAAACTCCCCCTTGGAAAGCAAGCGACGATGTAGAGCCGTTGCAACCGCCTCGTTAAAGGGACGCTGATCGTCCATCCCGCACCCTTTAGCCAAAACGCGAATGCCGTTTCGGATCATCCACGATTTAGGAAGCTCGCCCTCGGACGTGTTATCCGGATTTTTAAGACCGATGCCTTCCAGCCAACCCGAACGCTCTTCGGACGCCGATCGCTCAAAATCATTCTCGAAGTAATTGAGGTTTCGCCATTCGAGCTCATCGCATTCTGCCGGCCGCAGCCAATAGCAATCCGAAAGCGAGAGGCCCAGGCACTGAACCGGCACCTCAGCGCCGTTGGCAATCCCCAGCTCGCGGTAGCGCGAGATAAGCCCAGGGCGAACATCGGGCACCGACCGATGCCCCCACCACGCGTTGAGCTCCCGCTTATTCACAGTTGGAGAAGAGCTCGAGCATGTGCCAAACGGCATTCGTTGCGCATCGAGGACCTCGGCGATTTCGAAGGGAAACTCGCGCGTCGGATCAAATGAGACATGCGCGACCTCATGGACGGCCGACATCAGCGTAAACTTGCGTCCCACATCGGCCGCAGGACGGCGTCCTCGCTTGCGGACCTTTTGGTAGGCGATCGCAGAATTGTACTCGACCAACTTCCGGCCGCCCACAATATCGCACACAAGCGTCCCCGATGCGGCAAGTTGCGATATGCGGGCTTTCGTAACGCCCAACAGGCGGGCGGCATCACCCATAGATAAGTACTCAGATGTATTCATATGCCGCATCACCTCGTTAAGTAATTTACACGTTTAGTTAATAGATTACATACATCATAATACTAAACGACCCAAAGCGAAAAAAAGGCCCGAGAAATCGGGCCTTAGCGATTGGTCAGCCGAATCGCAAGCTGCTCCCCTAGCGCTGAACGTAGGCGCGAACGAGCTCGTAGGTATTGCGCACGCCGTCGATGTGACTGCGCTCGTAGTTGTGGCTCGCGTACACGCCGGGGCCGATCAGACCATGGCGAATGTCGTAGCCAGCCGAGAGCGTAGCCTCGACATCGGAGCCATAGTGCGGGTACACATCGATGGCGCAATCGAGCTCCAGCTCGCGCGCGATGTTGGACAGCGTGGTTACCAGGTCGTAGTTGTACGGACCGCCCGAATCCTTGGCGCAGATCGAAACCATGCGCTCGGTGCAGCCCAGGTCGTCGCCCACGCAGCCCATGTCCACGCTGATCATCTCGCGCGTGTCGGCCGGCACAAAGGCACCGCCGTGGCCGACCTCCTCGTACACCGTAAAGAGCAGCGATACCTTGCGCGAAAGCGTCACCTCGCCAGCGGCGACGGCACGCGCCAAGCCCAGCAAAATGGAGGCCGACAGCTTGTCGTCCAAGAAGCGGCTCTTAATGTAGCCGCTCTCCGTCACCGTGGTACGCGGGTCCATAGCGATGATGTCGCCGGTCTGAATACCCAGCTCGAGCACATCGTCCTTGCTGTCAACGTTCTCGTCGAGCAGGATTTCCATGTTCTTCTCGATGGTCTTGACCGGCTCGTCGGCCACATGCGCCGAGGGTTCGGTGTTGAGGACCACGCCCGTGTAGACATTGCCGTCGCGTGTGTAGACGGTACAGTTCTCGCCATCGGCCGTAGACCACTGATGCCCGCCGAGCGTCGTGGGACGCAGGCGACCATTGTCCTTAATGGAGCGCACCATGGCGCCCAGGGTATCGACATGGCTCGCCAACACGAGCGGCTCACCCTCGCCACCAAGCTCAACGAGCACGTTACCCTTATTAGAACGCTCAGGCCCAAACCCCATATCGCGCAGGGTCTCCATCAGATAATCAGTAGCCGCACGAGTAAACCCCGTAGGCGAAGCAATCGAGGTAAGCGCCTTCAACTGGTCAGTAATATAGGAGAGCGTAGAATCCATCTTGGACACCAAAGTCACCCTTTCATATCGAATTAAACCCACAGCAACAATACCACCGCGCACAATTATTTACCTAGCGAGACAACCCATCGAGCTTCTCAGAGCAGCGCCCGCCACGATAACGAGCCGGCGGGCCCCGCCCGTTAGCCCCACAATCTTCCCGCAGGACGGAGGAAGCCCCCGCCGCACGAAGTGCGCAGCGGGGGCTTCCGACATGTCCGAGGACGATTGTGGGGCTAACGGGCGGGGGCCCGCCGAACCAAGTTAGGCAGCCGGGCAGATCTTCTTGAAGAGCTCGATGACGTCGTCGAGCGTCGCCTCGCGCGGGTTGCCCGGGAAGCAGGCGTCAGCCATGGCGTCCTTGGCCAGGACCTCGATCTCGTCGGCCTTCATGGCCTCGCAGACATGCGGAATGTTCACGTCGGCGGAGAGTTGCTTGACGGCGGCGATGGCGGCGTCGGCAGCCTCGTCGGTGCTCATGCCCGTGGTGTCAACACCCATGGCAACGGCAACCTTGGCCAGGCGCTCGGCGCAAACCGGCTTGTTGAACTCCATGGCGATCGGCAGCAGCATGGCGCAAGCGACGCCGTGCGGAGTGTCGTAGTGGGCAGACAGGGTGTGAGCCATGGCATGGTCGATGCCCAGGCCGACGTTGGAGAAGCCCATGCCGGCGACATACTGGCCAAGAGCCATACCCTCGCGGCCGGAGCCGGGCTGACCAGACTTGGCCTCGGCAACGGAGTCGCGCAGGTTCTCGCTGATCAGCTTAATAGCCTCAAAGTGGAACATGTCGGAGAGCTCCCAAGCACCCTTGGTGGTGTAGCCCTCGATGGCGTGGGTCAGAGCATCCATGCCGGTAGAAGCGGTCAGGCCGGCGGGCATGGAAGCCATCATGTCGGGGTCGACGACGGCGACCTCAGGGGCGTCGTTGGTGTCGACGCACACGAACTTGCGGACCTTCTCGGGGTCGGTGATGACGTAGTTGATGGTCACCTCGGCAGCAGTACCGGCGGTCGTCGGCACGGCGATGGTGAACACGGCGTGGTTCTTAGTGGGAGCAACGCCCTCGAGGCTGCGGACATCGGCAAACTCGGGGTTGTTGATGATGATGCCAATGGCCTTAGCGGTGTCCATGGAGGAGCCGCCACCGATGGTCACGATAGCGTCAGCTTCGGCGGCCTTGAAGGCCTCGACGCCGTCCTTGACGTTCTGGATGGTGGGGTTGGGCTTAATCTCGGAGTAGAGGCTCCAAGCGATGCCGGCGGCGTCGAGCTCGTCGGTCACCTTAGCGGTAACGCCAAACTTGACCAGGTCGGGATCGGAGCAGACGAAGATCTTCTTGTAGCCGCGACGCTGGAGCTCGCCGGGGATCTCCTTGATGGCGCCGGAACCATGATAAGAAATGGTATTGAGAACGAAACGATTAGCCATTGATAGCCTCCCATCGTGTGCGGGGCACCCATTACGCCCCGCGCTGCAAGTTCCATCCTAACGCTTTTGAAACAAAAAATGCATGAGAACGTCAAAAGTGTTAAAGCGTTTCAACATAATAACGGAGCCCCAGCCCTTCCCTCCCGACTGCAGCGAAGGCTAGATTATAGGAGCAATTGCCCAAAGAATACGACCAACTCAGTCTATAAATTGTTTCTGTTTTAGCAATATATGTTTGACAATACGTTTATAAAAGGATACTTTATAGTAATTAATATGCATGCAGCAAATAGTGTCATTCATTTTGTTAGAAATTGCCCATGCGGTTATTGCAGCTGCATGTACTGCAACGTACAGCGTAATTCTCCGCACGAAGCAGAAGACGGTTCCAATTCGATCGAGGCGATGACGCGTGATGGCTACTGGTCCTAAATCGAGCAAGACGGCTACAAACGAATATCGAATCTCAATTGAAGGTAACCCTTATCCGCATGCTCTGGCTCTCGTCAACCCAGCGGGAGACAACCTCAACATCAAAAGACATGGGTTCACGGGTCCACTAGGACAGCTATTGAGTCTTAAATACACCGTTTATGACGATGCAAATGAAAAGCTCTTTACTGTCGTCGACGGTGGTTTTAGTAACATGCCCAGGGTTGCGCTCATCATCGAACACAAGGAAGTTGCGGTGTTCGATTATGGCCTAAACAGACTTGAGATGAAGTGCGTAACGAACATACCGAATTACACAATAAAAGGTAACTTCCTATTTGGAGATTACGATATATTCAGTCAACGGGAAGTGAAGCTATCTTCAGTTAACGTCCTTCAATGTGATGAACAATCGTGCTTTAACATACAGGTTTTGGATAAAGCCGAATTAGCCGCCGCAATTGGAATACCCACAGCCATTGCCCTTCTGAGGGCTCGGATTGAAGAGCATCTCGAATAAATTGCAAAAAGCAGTTCGTAACAACATTCAGGAGCTAGATAGTTTTTTTCTGGCTCCTGAAGCTGTACTACATAGAGATGAAAATATATTGCGGCAAAGGGGCTGTCCCTTTGCCGCATTCGGTTACTTTCGACAGCCCTCTTTCCAAGCCTCGGCCGCAACCTTCCAGCGAAAACGCAAGTCGCGCTCGCGGTCGATGAACATGATGGCAAACGCGACAAACAGCAGCACGCTCGCCACGACGATGGCGTGCAGACCCATGCGCTCAATGCACCAATTGCCCAGCACGGCGCCAAACACAAAGGTAAAGATCACACCAAAGTACAGCAGGCCGTTTTCCAAAAAGCCGCGCTTGTGGGTAATGATGTAATCGTCCACGTTTTGCAAGGCATTACGGAGGTTGCCGATACACATGGTCGTGGCGATGCCGTGACCGTGAATCTTGCGGAAGCTCTCGACCTGCATGCCGCAGGCAAACGAGGTGAGGCAGTTGGCGAGCAGGTTGAAATCGCCGCCGGGAATAAAGCTCACGCCCAGCAAGATGACGGCTTCAAAAAACACCGTCACCTGGCGCCAGTGAATCACGCTGCCAAACCGCTCGTGTACCAGGTCGGCAAGCATAATGCCCACGGCAAACGACACCACGGGGAAGAAATAGCGTCCCGCCAGCGCCCAGTTGCCCTCCGAGATGCTTACACCCACGAGCAGGATGTTGCCCGTCTGAGCGTTTGCGAAAACATGGTCGCGCCCAATGTACGAATACACATCCATAAAGCCACCGGCGAGCGCCAGGATAATGCCCAGTTCGATGGACTCCGATATCTGCTTGGCACGTTGCATCGTCGTGCATCCTCCTTGTTGACGACCCTCTCGTGCGTTGGCGGAAACATAGCCGCCGTTCATACTGTAACCCATTGACAACATGGCATGCGCGCGAGACGGGTTCTCCAACGCGCAGGTACACAGTCTGGAAACAAACGACGCCCGCATCGACGCGCCGATCCGCCAGCTCATGTACTCCACCAGTCTTTTTAGCTCCGTCCCAAAAAGACTGGTTACAATTACGTGCAGCATACAGACACCGGGAGGGATCGTGGCAAAAAAGCCTCAGCACGCTCAGAACAGCCAACGCGGACAGCAGGGCAAACAGGGCCAGCAGCAAAAGCTCGGCGGCCAAGCGCAGGCCACGGTCGCCCGCACCAAGCATTCCCAAGCGACGCCCACCCGCCCCTGGCGCCCGGGCCGCGATAAGTTCCTCCCCGTCAGCCGCGCCGACATGGATACGCGCGGCTGGGACCAGTGCGACTTTGTCTACATCTGCGGCGACGCCTACGTGGACCACCCCAGCTTTGGTATGGCCATCATCAGCCGCGTGCTCGACACGCACGGCTACAAAGTGGGCATTATCTGCCAGCCCGACTGGACCGACCCCGCCAGCATCACCGTGCTCGGCGAGCCGCGCCTGGGCTTTCTCGTCAGCGCCGGCAACATGGACTCCATGGTCAACCACTATTCGGTGACCAAGCACCGCCGCCATACCGACGCCTATACCCCCGGTGGCGAGGAGGGGCACCGCCCCAATCGTGCCGTCACGGTCTACGGCAACCTCATCCGCCAGACGTTCAAGGACGCTCCCATCATCATCGGCGGCATCGAGGCAAGCCTGCGCCGCCTGGCCCACTACGACTACTGGCAGGACAAGCTCAAGCGCTCGGTACTGCTCGACTCGGGCGCTGACATCCTCATCTACGGCATGGGCGAGCACGCGATTGTCGAGATCGCCGACGCGCTCGACGCGGGACTGCCCGTCGATCAGATCACCTACATCAACGGTACCGTCTACCGCACCAGCTCGCTCGACGAGGTCTACGACTACGACCTGCTGCCCAGCTGGGACGACCTTACCGCCGACAAGCTCAACTACGCGCGCAGCTTTAACGTGCAGCAGCAGAACATGGACCCCATCACCGGACACCGCCTGGTAGAGCCCTACCCCAACAACGTCTATGTGGTGCAGAACCCGCCGTCGGCGACGCTCACCACCGACGAGATGGACGAGGTAGCCGAACTCCCCTACGCCCGCGATTGGCATCCCGATTACGACGCGGCGGGCGGCGTGCCGGCCTTTGCCGAGATCAAGTTTTCCATCAGCTCCAACCGCGGCTGTTTTGGCGAGTGCTCGTTTTGTGCCCTCACCTTCCACCAGGGCCGCGTGCTGCAGATGCGTAGCCACAATTCGATCATGCGCGAGGCGGAGCTGCTCACGCGCGACCCCGAGTTTAAGGGCTACATCAACGACGTGGGCGGACCGACGGCCAACTTTAGCCGTCCTGCCTGCGACAAACAGCTCAAGCACGGCGTGTGCAAGAACAAGCGCTGTCTGTGGCCGAGCGTATGCAAGAACATGGTGGTCGACGAGAGCGGCTACACGCAGCTGCTGCGCGACCTGCGCCAGCTGCCAGGCGTCAAGAAGGTCTTCGTCCGCAGCGGCATCCGTTTTGACTACACCATGGCTGACGCCTCGGACGAGTTTTTGCGCGAGCTTTTGGAACACCATGTCTCGGGGCAGCTGCGCGTAGCACCCGAGCATGTGAGCGACGCGGTTCTCTCCGTGATGGGCAAGCCGAGCCGCGCCGTCTACGATGCGTTCTGCCGTAAGTTTGAACGCCTGAACCGCGAGTACGGACTCAAGCAGTACGTGGTGCCGTATCTGATCTCGAGCCACCCCGGCTCGACGATGAAGGAAGCCGTGGACCTTGCCGAAGCCGTGCGAGACATGGGCTATATGCCCGAGCAGGTGCAGGACTTCTACCCCACCCCGTCCACCATGTCGACCTGCATGTACTACACCGGCGTGGATCCGCGTACCATGGAGCCGATCTACGTGGCCCGCGACCCGCACGAGAAGGCCATGCAGCGCGCGCTGATTCAGTATCGCAAGCCCGAGAACTACAAGCTCGTGCGCGAGGCGCTGGAGAAGGCCGGCCGCCGCGATTTGATCGGCTACACCAAGCATTGTCTGATTCGCCCCGTGCCGCCGCGCCCGGGCGAGACATCTGCTGGCGGTGGGCATGGCACCGGCAAGAAGGGCGGCAAGCCGCACGGTGGCGCTGGTGGCGCCGGCAAGGGGCCCAAGGGCAGCAAGGGCCACGGTGGCATGTCGCGTGCGCAGAACACCGCCGGCCGCAACCGTGCAGCTCAGGGGCGTCAGGGCGCCAACGGAGGCGGACGCCGCAACTAGGGCAGCGGTGCGCTCGCTGCGTCCATCCCACACGCTTGGCGCAGCGAGCGCATTGCCTCCACCAGGATCACGCCGGCGATGGTGACCGTGATTACCACGTCGAACGGCGTGTTCACAAACCAGAGCAACGTCATGAGATACGACCCGGCATTAAAGGCAAAGTGCAGCAGGATCGTGTAGCGGAGCTTTCCGGTCGTCACGAGCACCCAGCCAAAAATGAGGCCGGCAGCGCCCGCATAGCAACCCTGCACCCAGTTCATGTGCATAAAACCGAAGATCGCCGCCTGCAGCACGACCGCCGCGGCGATACCCCACGTGCTCGGGGCCGCCCAGGGCACCATGGCGCCGTCCTGCGCGCTCGCACGACGCCGGCGCTTCCAAAGTGGGCGGCACTGCGGGTTAAACGCTCGGAGCGAAAACTCAAAAATGATGCCGCGCACCAGCAACTCCTCGCAAAACGGAGCGCCGAGCACCGTGGTCAGGACGGCAAGAAGGTTGGTATCGCCCATGCCTGTTTCCTCGACGAGCTCGCTATAATCGGCCGCGGCATCAGGCAACAGCGACAGCACGGCGTCGGTCACGTAGCCAATGACCACCTGCAGGGCCAGGCCAATCACGATAACGCATGCGATGCGCTTCCATGCAGCATTTGCTCCCCCGCCGAGCGGGCGTTCACCTTGCCGGCGCGTCATGAAAGAGCGGGGCCACAGATAGCGCCACCACAGCAGCGCCATCAAAAACGACGCCGTCTGAGCGGCGGCCTGAAACCATTGAATATCGAGATTGTCGATCGGGAAACCCGTCAGTGCCGACACGATGTCCAGCGCGGAGAACAAAACGACGCTCAGGGCAATATCGGCAGCGACGACGCCAAAACAGGCAAGCGCCCAAACCAGCGCATTGAGCATGCCAACCTCCTCAAAACCCGGCACTTAGGGACGTTCCTTAACTGCCGGCAGAAAAGGAACGTCCCTAAGTGCCGGCAGTTTGGGACAGTCATTGTTGATGAGAATCGGGCGCAGCGCCAAAAGCCCCGTTGGGCGAGATGTCGAACGGGAAGGTGCCGCAGCGATTGAACGCGGCGATGAACATGCGGATGGCGTTGGACGGCGTGGTGCCCACGAGCTGAGTTGCCGCCGCGAAGGCCGCCTTTTCCTCGGGCAAGACCTTCGCGACAACCGGGGTCATGTGTTCTGCCATGGCGCTTCCTTTTTGAAACGACGGTGGTGCGGATAGATGCGGGCCACGCGGCTGGGCGACGGGCTGTGAAGGCAACCCGATTGGCCCGCATCCGGAGTTTGTTTCTGCGGCGTTGGTATTACTTGGTATCCCTAAGTATTACCCCGCAGATAGAATACCACACCCGACCCCATGGGGACGGAGGAAAACGGATCATTTTGTTGCTGAGTTAGTATTTAGAGCGTGATGATATCCGAGATATCGAGGGCCTGAGCATCGGCGGTGTCGTGCGTGGCAAGCAGGAGCATGCGGCCGTCGAGCAAGTCGAGCACAGCGTCGGCCGTCACATCGCGCGCGGCGGCATCCAGGCCGGTAAAGGGCTCGTCAAGAATCACCGCGCCGCCCGGGCACAGCAGGGCTCGAGCGATCTCGACGCGACGGCGCTGCCCGCCCGAAAGCTCGGCCACGCGAGCATGCACATCGACCCCCGGCACCAGCAAGCGCAACAGGGCCGCAGCACTCGAGGCGTCCACGCGTGCATCGGCGCACACCAGCACGTTATCCAGCGCCGAGGCGGACTCGACCAAGCGTGCATCCTGAAACACCATCGAGCACGGTGCGCACTCCCCTGCCGCAAGGGCAAGGAGCGTCGACTTACCCGCACCCGAGGCGCCCATCACACAGATACGCCCACCCGCGGGCACGTTGAGCACCAGTCCGTCGAGCGCCGGCGCCCAGGGCGCGCGATAGCCCACGGCAAGCGCAAGCTCCGCCGCAGCGCCATCGCCCGCAGCCCTCGCACGCCCGCGCAGCCCATGCCCATGCGCCCGCACGGCCGCACCCCACGCCACGGGCCCCGAAACCCGCAGCAGCCACACCAGCACGCGCTCACACGCCCACGAGGCGGTAACGACCAACACGGTCCACGCCAGCAGATCTGCCGTCTCAATCAAAAGCTTTGCCTGATAGATGCGCTCACCCACGGTGCCCGTCGCCATGCCGATGAGCTCCGCCGCTACACCGGCCTTCCAGCTCATGCCGATGACCGCCTTCGCGCACGAAAGCACAAACGGCAGCACCTCACGCCAGGTGTGGGCACAAAACAGTCGCCAGCCCCGCACGCCATGCAGGCGGAACATCTGCTCCAGCGGCTTATCAACCTGCGCCAAGCCCTCGACCAGTGAGAAATATACGCCCGGCAGCGCCATCAAAAAAACCGCCGCGATGCTCACGCGCGCCGATCCCAGCCAGATAAGCAACAGGACCACCACGCAGGCGACCGGCGTCGCCTTTACAAACGACAGCGCCGGTGCCACCAGGCGGGCAAACGTCCGCGACCGCACCGAGGCTCCCGCCAGCACGCCGCCACACACCGCGGCAAGCGCCAACCCGCCCAGTATCCGCGCGCCCGAGCCCACCAAAATCGCCCAGGTACCGCCGTCGCACACCAGGCGCAGCAGCGATACCACGACAGCGCCCGGCCTCGGCAAAATCAGCGGCTGCGCCACAAGACCCGCCACCAGCACCCACACGGCAAGCCAAAAGGCGGCAACGGCACCACCTGCCGCCACCGCCTTCATACGCTCTGTCATTTGTCGAGCAAACGCATGCACGGGCTACTCCATGTAGTAAAAATCATCAGCCGGGAGCTTGCCGCCCACGGCGCTCGCATCCGCATCGGCCAGCACCTGCAGGTACCCACCGAGCGTCGCCTTCATATCCTTCCCCGTCTGGCAGACAAGCATGCAGCCGGGAATCGCCTTTTCGGCAATCGCGGCGTTATCCACGATGCCCGCATCGACCACGGCCTGGGCCCAGTCCGCCGGCGACGCGTTCACGGCCTCAACGCTCGCCGCATGGCAGCTCAAGAACTCCGCCACGGCCTCGGGATGTTCCTCGGCAAACGCGCGGCGCACCACGGTCACACCCGTCAGCAGGCGCGAACCCGTGTCACCCGCCAGCTCGTCCCACACATCAGTCAGGCTCACCGGCGCCGACAGCTTGCCCTCGCTCTTGGCGATGGCAGCGGTCTTGAACGGCTCGGGCAGCACGCCCACGGCAGACGGATCGGCAAGCAGGGCCGACAGCACCTCGGTGGGCTCGCTCTTAAACTCGAGCGTCACCTGGCCGGTCAGGCCCGCGCACTCCAGCAGGTAGTTCATGACGTACTCCGGCGTGGTGCCCTTGCCCGTCATATAGACGGTATGGCCCGCCAGATCGCCAAACGAGGTCACACTCGCGTCGCCCGTCACAACGCTCAGCACGCCCAGCGTGTTGATGTCGATGACCTGCACCGCGCCCTCGGTCTTGTTGTAGAGCACGCTCGCCACGTTGGCGGGCACCAGGGCAATGTCGACATCGCCCTGAATGACCTTGGGCACGATCTCGTCGGCTGCGGCGCTGATCGCAAAGTCGAACTCGTTATCCGTCTCGCCATCGGCAGCCTGGTCCATAAACTGCACCAGGCCAATCGAGGTCGGCCCCTTGAGCGAGGCGACGCGCACCTCGACCGGCCCTGCAGCAGCACCGGCGCCGTCCGTGGCAGCCGAGCCCGCAGCAGACCCAGCCTCCGCGGCCCCGCCGCCACATCCAACCAGTGCAAGCGACAGCGCGCCGGCGGCAAGCGCCGAGGCAAACCCCCGGCGCGTCATCTCAACAGTAAACGCGCGCATCGTTAGCACGTCCCTTCGTTAGGCATCGTCCATGCGTGATGGTCGGTATGCAGCAGCTCCTCGGCCAGCGGCGAGAGCGGCTCGCCCAAAAACTCGCGGTAGCATGCCTGGACATCGGGGTTCTCGTGCGAGAAGCGAATGTCCGCCTTCGCATCCAGGCCCCACAGCACCTGGCCGCGCTCAGCTGCCAGCTCGCAGCCGTCGTGGATGGGCTGACCGCCGCCACCGACGCAGCCGCCCGGGCACGCCATGACCTCAACGAAGTCATAGCTCACGCGACCGTCGCGAATCGCGTCGAGCAGACGGGCGGCGTTGCCCAGCCCGTGCGCCACGGCGACGCGCACCTTGGTGCCATCGATATCGGCCACGGCTTCCTTCCAGCCGTCCAGGCCGCGCACGTCGGTAAAGAAGTCGGCGTCGGGGTTCTTGCCCGTCACCAGGTAATAGGCCGAGCGCACGGCGGCCTCCATCACGCCGCCCGTGGCGCCAAAGATCACACCCGCGCCCGTGCCAAAGCCCAGCGGCGTATCGAGCGGCTCCTCAACCAGCGTGTCCACGCTCACGTGGCTCGCGCGGATCATGCGCACCATCTCGCGCACCGTCAGCGCAACGTCCACGTCGGGCGCGCCGCCCTCGCCCATCATGCTCGGCAGCGCACACTCGGCCTTCTTGGCCGTGCACGGCATAACGGACACCACGAACAGACGCTCGGGCTCCACGCCCAGCACCTTGGCGTAGTAAGTCTTAGCGATGGCGCCGAACATCTGCTGCGGCGACTTGGACGTGGACAGGCTGTCGACAAACTCCGGATAGCGCGCCTTCACAAAGCGCACCCAGCCCGGGCAGCAACTCGTGAACATGGGCCAGCCGCGGCTGTCGCCCTCGCCCTTGGAGGCAGCGCCCAGGCGCTCGAGCAGCTCGGAGCCCTCCTCCATAATGGTGAGGTCGGCCGAGAATTCGGTATCGAACACGTACTCAAAGCCCACGCGGCGCAGCGCGCAGGCCAGGCGCTCAACGGTGGCCTCCTCACGCGGAATGCCAAGCTCCTCGCCCCAAGCGCTACGCACGGCCGGCGCAATCTGCACCAGTACGATCTTGTCAGGATCGGCGAGAGCATCGAACACGGTCTCGGTATCGTCACGCTCGCGCAGGGCGCCCGTCGGGCAATGCGTAATGCACTGGCCGCACGCGACGCAATCGGTCTTGCCGATCGGCGCACGCCCGCGGGTGCCCACGGCGGTATGCGTAGCGAGGTTGGTCAGGTCCCAAATCCCTAAGCCCTGCACGCTCTCGCACACCTTGATGCAGCGCATGCATTTGATGCACTTGTCGTTATCGCGGATGATGGGGAAATCGAAGTCCCAGCCCTCGCGCGCCAGGTGCTGCTCGTACGGCAGATAGAAGATGCCCAGGTCGTTGGCGATGGTCTGCAGGTTGCAGTTACCACTGCGCACGCAGCTCGTACAGCGCGAGTCGTGCTGGGACAGCAGCAGCTGCACGTTGGTGCGACGCGCCTCGCGGGCCTTGGGGCTGTTGGTGTGGACCACCATGCCGTCGAGTACGTAGTTGTTGCAGGCGGCAACCAGCTGGTCGCAGCCCTCAACCTCGACCACGCACACGCGGCAGCCGCCGATCTCGTTCAGATCGCGCTGGTAGCAAAGGGTGGGAATCTGGATGCCGACGGACTTGGCCGCATCTAGGATCGTGGTGCGCTCGGGCACCACGACTTCACAGTTATCGATAATGAGCCTGACCATGTTGTGCGCTCCGTTCTCGGTGTTGTCGCTGACGGTGGTTTTGTTAGGCTCTACCATTCCAGGTTCCTCCCTCCGCGGAACGCGCCAAAGCCAAAGTGGTCGCAACGCAGGCAGCGGCTTGCCTCCTGGCGTGCCTCCTCCTCGGTAAGGCCCTGCTCGACCAGATTCCAATCGTGGATGCGCTCGCCGGCCTCGCGCTCGCCCAGCTCGCAGCGGCCGCACTCGTGCTTGCCCTTAAACTGGACGGTCGGCAGCTCGACTTCGAGTTTGATTTTGTGGTCAAAGCCCAGGTAGCGGTCGATATTTGCCGAGGCCACGCGGCCGGCGTTGATGGCGCGGATAACGGTAGCGGGGCCGGTCTGGCAGTCGCCGCCGCTAAAGAGGCCATCGAAGTTGGGCACGGCGCCGTCCGAATCGGTGATGACGCAGCCCCACTTGCAGGCAATGCCCATCTCCTCAAACGGCTTGGAATCGATGTCCTGGCCAATCGCCACGAACACGCGCTCGCAGGGAATGACGCGCTCGGGCGTGGCGGCGGCACGCGGAGCCGGACGACCACGGCGGGGCTCGCCGATAATCTGCGGCTGCACGCGCAGGCCGCACACGAGACCGTCCTCACCCGTCTCGATGGCGAGCGGGGCCGTCAACTCCAGCACCTCGCAGCCCTCGGCCTGGGCGCCGGCGATCTCGGCGTCTTGGGCCGTCATGTCGCAGATGCGGCGGCGGTAGACAATGCTTACCTTTTCAGCACCGCAGCGCACGGCAGAGCGAGCCACGTCCATGGCAACGTTGCCGCCGCCGATGACGCACACGCGCTGGCCGCTCAGGTCGGGCAGCTCGTCGTCGCCGATGGCGCGAAGCATCTTGACGGCCGACTCCACGCCAGGCGCCTCTTCGCCCGGAAGGCCGAGCTTCTTGTCGCTGTGGGCACCGATGGCCAGGTAGACGGCATCGAACTCATCGCGCAGGCGGGCAAGTTCCTCGCCGTTCACGGAATGGTCGAGTTCCACATCGATGCCGGCGCTCAAGATCCAGTCGATCTCGGCCTGCAGGCGCTCGCGCGGCAGACGATAGCTGGGGATGCCGTAGCGCAGCATGCCGCCCAGGTGGTGGCGCTGCTCAAAGATGGTCACCTTATGGCCCATCACGGCCAGGTAGTAGGCACAGGAAAGGCCGGCCGGACCGCCGCCGATCACGGCGACGCGCTTACCGGTGTTGTCCACTACATGCGGCTTATGGTCGTTGAGGTCGCTGTGCTCGACGGCAAAACGCTTAAGGGCGAGGATGTTCATGGGGTCGTCGACCATGCCACGGCGGCAGTGCATCTCGCAGGGATGCTCGCACACCAGGCCGCAGACGAGCGGCAGCGGGTTGTTCTTGCGGATGACCTTGACGGCGTCGGCACAGCGGCCAGCCTCGACGAGCGAAATGTAACCGGGAATGTCGACGTGCGCCGGGCAACCCGAGACACACGGAACGCGGGCCTCGCGGTCAAAGCCACAGGAGTGCTCGCGGATGTGGTGCTCAAAATCGTCGCGGAAGCCCCGAATGGCCATGAGTGCCATGGCGCCAGCTTCGTAACCGATGGCGCAGTCGCTCGAAAGGTAGATGGTGCGGGCCGTGCGCTCAATCAGGTTGAGCGTAGACTCATCGGCGCGTCCTTCGAGCACATCGGCGAGCAGGTCGCTCAGCGCGCTCAGGCCCACGCGACAGGGCGTGCACTTGCCACAGCTCTGGGTAGAGCACAGGTTGACGAGCGCTGCCGTAAACTCAACGGGACACGGGGCGAGCGAGCTCACCGCCAGGCGACGTCCGAGCGCATCGTGCAGGTCGTCCATGACGGCCTGAGCGTGGCTGCGTTCCATTACGTGCAGTCGAGCCATAAGATCCCCTCTCACATGGCAGCCCGGAGGCGAGGCCGGGCGAAGTTGCTACACGCACAACACTGACCTAAAAAGTTGTTAGGTCTCCACGCAGTTCGGCAGGCGGTATGAAATGTCACCCTCGGCGGTGAAATAGAACATTACCGCAGATAAATGCCATATTTGGTAAAACGCGTTACCAAATGACAATGCCCCGCCCACGCAATCACGTGGACGGGGCATTGCTCCAGGTATGCGGCCAGCGACCCTGTTGCTTTTACTTAAGCTCGGGCCAGAAGTCCTTGTTGGCCTCGATCATGTCGTCGAGAACTTCCTTGGCAACCTTCATCGAAGGCACGGTCTTGTTGAGCGTAAAGGCCTTGAGCGCCTTCTCGTACGAACCCTCGATCGTGGCCTCGACCACGAGCTTCTCGGAGTTCAGCTGCTGCATCATAAGGCCCTGCTGGAACAGCGGAATGTTGTCGCGGCTGATGACCTCGGGGCCGTTCTTGCCAATGTAGGCAGGCAGCTCGACCATAGCGTCGTAGGGCATGTTGGGGATAGCGCCCTTGTTCTCGCAAATGACCAGGAAGCGCTGCTTGGTGTCGTTCTTCAGAGCAATAGCCAGGTCGGCAATCCAGTCGCCGTGGCTGCCCGCATAGAACGTGCTCTCGTCGATCTCGCCCGTCTTCTCGTAGTGGTCGATGCCGTCGAAGAGGTTCTTCTCGCGCGTCTCCTCAACCTCGTTTGCACGGGTGCGCTCGGGGTTGGAATGCTCGACGAACTCCTTCTGCTGCAGGTAGTAGTTCAGATACGTGTTGGGCAGGTACTCCGGGAAGCACTCCATGATCTCGTACTCGCCCTTCCAGACGTAGTACCAGCTGCCCTTGGTGTGGCGGTTCTGCTCGGGGTGCTCGTCGGTGGTCTCCTCGGGCTTCTTAGACATCAGCGAGCCCATGCCCTTGAGGTACGAATCGGGCAGCAGAATCTCGTGCTCCTTGATGTACTCGCGCAGCTGCGGGAGCACCTCCTCGCCCTTGTGGCGGATCGAGGTGAACCAGCCAAAGTGGTTGAGGCCAAAGTAATCGTACTCGACATCCTTCTTGTCGATATCGAGTGCGGCGCAAACCACGTCGATGATCGCGATCGGCATGTCGCAGATGTTGATGATGCGAGCGTTAGGACGCAGCACACGGCAGCCCTCGGAGACGATGGCAGCAGGGTTGGAGTAGTTGAGAATCCAGTAGTCCTTCTTGGCGTACTTCTCGACGTCATCGATCAGCTCGACCATGGGGAAGATGGTGCGCATGCCGTAGGCAAGGCCGCCGCAACCGCAAGTCTCCTGACCCACGCAGCCGTGACGCAGCGGAATCTTCTCGTCCTGCTCGCGCATGGCGTAGCCGCCCACGCGCATCTGGGCAAACACGAAGCTCGCGTCGGTAAAAGCCGTCTTTTTGTCGGTGGTCACCGTGAGCTTGATGTCCAGGCCGAGGTCCTCGTGCAGAATCCAGTCCACGAGCACGCCGATCTTGCGCTGGCGCTCCTCGTTGATGTCGTACAGACGAATCTCGTCAACGTCGAGCTCGTCCTTGCGCAGGGCGATGGACTTGACGATGCCGGGGGTAAAGGTGGATCCGCCACCACACAGAGTAATGATCATTGTTTACTGCTCCTTCTCAATTGCGTTTTCGACCTTGTCGCGCATCTCGGCGACCTTCATGCCAAAGATGATCTGGATATTGTTGCCGTTGCGGTTGATGCCGCTGTTGGGCACGTGGTTGATGAGGTTCTCATCGATGAGGTCCGGGTTCTTAACGTTCACGCGAAGACGCGTAAAGCAGTTCTCGAGCTCCTCGATGTTGTCCTTGCCGCCAAGACCTGCGACCAGGTCGGCAATACCTGCATCGACGCCCTCTGCGGGAGCTGCGGCAACAGCGCCCTGCTTCACCGCGACAGACGCGGCGGCCTCGCCCTCAGCAACGGACTCGGCGAGCTCGGACTCCTCCTCGCGGCCAGGCGTGTGGAGGTTGAGCTTCTTAATAAGGAAGGTGAAGAGGAAGAAGTACAGAGCGGCGTTGACGACTCCAAGCACCAGCATAACCGGCCAGTTGGTCTTGTCGACACCGAGGACCAGGTTGGAAACCACGATGTTGATGATGCCGCCTGCAGTCGAAGCGGGCACGGAGAGAACCTTGAGCAGGACCAGGAAGATACCGGAAAGAATCGAGTGAACGACAAAGAGCACGGGAGCGGCAAAGACAAAGAGGAAGTCCATGGGCTCGGTGACACAGGAGAGCACGGCGGTGATGATCAGCGGGATGATAACGGCCTTGGTCTTATCCTTGTTCCCCTTGTAAGCGGTGAAGATAAAGGCGAGACCGATACCGATGTAGGGCCACAGGTTGTTGAAGGTGTAGCTGTTGAAATAGGTGCTATCGGAGAAGGGCTGGCCCGTCATTGCCATCTCGGCGACACGGATGGGATAGGCGCCGGCGATAACCTGATCGCCCAGCGTCAGGGTGCCACCCACATCGGAGAACTGGAACGGGGTGTAGATGAGGTGGTGCAGACCGGTGGGAACGAGCAGCTTGTTGAGCATGCCGTAGATGAACAGACCGATGTTGCCCGACTCCTTAATGATGCCGGCAACGGAGGAGATGGCACCCTGAACCGGAGGCCAAACGATGCAGAAGCCAGCGCCCATGATCCAGGAGATGATGATCATGATCAGGAACGGGAAGCGAACGCCCGAGAACATCGAAAGAGCAATGGGGAACTGCTTGTTCGAGTACTTGTTGAACACGGCACCGGTGATACAACCAAGAATGATGCCGCCAAACACGCCGGTATCGAGCACCTGAATGCCCATAACGGTGCTCTGGCCGGTTCCGGTAAGGCCGAGCATGCCGCTCGCCTCGGCAAGAGAGCCGGTGGCGTTGAGCACGATGTTGTTGGCCTGCAGGAACAGGAAGAACGACATCAGGGCGATCAGCGAAGCGTGGCCCTTGTTCTTCTTTGCCATGGCACCGGCGATGCCCACGCAGAACAGAATCGAAAGGTTGTTGATGATAAACATCAGCGACTGATAGACAACGGCGCCCACAAGCTGGAACGGACCGGAGCCCAGCACAGGGATCACGGCGCAGATGGTCTTGTTGGTCAGAATGATGCCCACGATGAGCAGGATGCCGGCAACCGAGAGATACATCATCGGCTGAACGATCGACTTCGCGAACACCTCCAACGGCGCTTTGAAATTGAACTTCTTTTTTGCGGTCATAGCGGTACTCCCCTTCCTTTTCCGCAAATTGAGATAGCTGTGCCCTGGACAAGACCGCAAGCCTTGCCTTATATCAATCGATGTATGGGCACGTTATGCCTAGAGACCAGGTTCTCCAAGCAGGTTAACAATGTGATATGCGAGATAACTCTTCTCGGCATCGGTAACGACAACGTTATAGGTAGACGCTAAGTGGGCGGCAATTGACTCCGCACACGAGAACGCCCTCGGATACGTCGTTTCATCGATACGGAACAGCGCGTCGCCATTGACCTGCCCCGCCGCGGGATCGAGCGCTCGCTGCGCAAAAAACTGCAGATGGCGAACGAAACGCTCGTACGGCAACGAGGTGACGTCAAGGGTCGTGGCATAGTGCTCGGAAACAATCGCGAGCACGTCGCGAACAAGCTGGACCGAAACAATCAGACGGTCAGAGCGCTGCGGCATGGTGGCGTTGACGATATGCAGCGTAATAAAACCCTGCTCTTCTTCGCTCATCTGGATGCCCATATACTCCTTGACAATCTGCAGCGCACGGCCCGCAAGCGCATACTCCTTGCGATAGAACTGCTGGATCTCGAGCAGCAACGGATTCTCGCAGGAGACGCCCTTGCGCTCGCGCTCCAAAGCAAGGCCGATATGGTCTGCGAGAGCAATGAGGATCTTGTCGTTGATATCAACATTGAGCTCTCGACGGAGCATCTGAACAATGTCCTCGGCAATCACGAGGTTGACGGTGGGGATGGACTCTAAAAGATGTGCCAAGCGGTCAATCGTACGCGAATCCCGAGAAGTGCCCTCCTGCAGCGCATAGGTCTTTTCGACCGATGCGTCATCGATAGCGTCGCCGGCATGACGGCCAAAGCAGAGACCTCGACCGATGACAATGAGCTCGGAGCCATCGTCCGAAGTGACCATTGCGACGTTATTGTTGAAAACTCGCTTGATAACCACGGTACCCACCACAAGAATTTACTCGGAAAGCCAGACGACAGGCTCTTTAACAGTAACAGGGCCGGAAGCGTGCTCACGAAGAGTCGAGTTCTCCGAACGCTCGCACACAATAACGAAGACCGTGGGATCGAAGCCGGCGGCGCGGACCGCGTCAAAATCGACCTCGACGAGGGGCTGGCCCGCGTCGACATGGTCACCCTGGGCAACAAGCGCATGGAAGCCCTTGCCCTCAAGTTTAACAGTGTCGATTCCGATATGCAGCATCACCTGAGCAGAGCTGTCGTCGGACATGATGCCCAGCGCGTGCTCAGTCGGAAACAGCGCCGCGACGGTGCCGGAAACAGGAGCGCACACCGTTCCCTCTTGGGGAACCACGGCAACGCCATCGCCCACGGCGCGGCTGCTAAAAGCGGGGTCATTGGTATTTTCTAGATGAACAAGCTCGCCGGAAACGGGAGCGAGGATTTCGAACTCGGAAGCTGCAGTCTTCTGCTCATCCGAACCGCCCATCAGGCGAGAAAAGAAACCCATGGTGGCATGTCCCTTCATAAATATAGCCCAACCAAAATCAAGCGAATGCATCCATAGAGACACACCCGTTCAAAGACTTTGGTTAGGCCCACGTCCGAGGGACTCGGTAACCTTCCGCATTTCTTTTTACGGGAGTTATTGTAGACAAGCCCAAAGCCAGAACAATCATTATGACCGGTGAGCGGTATTTTTTCTTCGATAAACGGTATTTAAGCGGCACTTAGGGACGTTCCTTTTCTGCCGGCACCCAGGGGCGCTCCTCACTCTGGTGCATTGGGGACAGGTTTGTTTGCACCAATCATGAGTTGCGGTGAAATAGGGACTGAAAAGCCGCTCAAAAGGCCAAAACAGTCCGTATTCCACCGCAACTTCAAGACGTTGGTGCAGATTAACCTGACCTCTTTGCACTAAAAAGGGCCCCGAGCATAGTCTGCTCGGGGCCCAAACTCATCTCGCCTTACCGCGCGACGCGAATGTTACTTGCGCTTGCCGCCGCCGTCACCGGGGCGGCGGGAGCTGCTACCGCGTTTGCCGCCGCGGCTGTTGCCATAGCTGCCACGATTATCGCGACCGCCGGCACGACCGCCGCGGGAGCCGGCCTGGTTGCCGCCACGCCCGCCGCGATAGCCGCCACGGCGCTCCTCGCGGGTGTCGTCGTAGTTGCGCCAATCATCGCGACGATCGCGGCTGGCACGCGGGTCGCGACGATCACGCGACTCATTCGAACGACCAGAGCCGCTACGGCCATCGTTGCCACGAGCGCCCTCGCGACGCTCACCACCGCGGCCGCCCTCGCGACCTCCGCGCTCGTCAAAGCGCTTGCCGCCGCGGGACTCGCCGCCGCGGGTACCACGCTCGTCACGCGAACCACGGCCTTCGCCGCCACGGCGCTCATCGCGCCCGCCGCGCTCGCCATCGCGACCGGAGCGACGACGGTCACCCGAGCCGCGCTTGCCGGCGCGCGAACCGTGGCCCTCGTCCTCGCGCTCAACACGACGACGACCGCCACGGTCCTCGTCCTCACGACGACGGCGGTGTGCCTCGCCCTGGAACTGCTTGGCACGACGCTCGGCACGGTTGCCGCGCGGGCCCTGCTCAACAGCACCGCCGCGCTCCTCGGCAGCCACCTCGCGGGCCACGCTCTCCACGGCCTCGTCCACGCGAGCCTGAACGCCCTCGCGCACGCGGGTCTTGCCGCCGCGCTTGGGACGGCTCGGACGCTCGCCGTCGCCGCGGCGCTCGTCGCGACCGCGGTTGGAACGACCGGCCACATCACCGTAATCGTCGCCGTTGCGCTTGCCGTCGCGACGTGCCTGCTCAAGCTTCTTCTTGCTCTTGGACTTGCCGCGCTTGGTCTTCTTCTTCACCTTAAAGGCTGCAGGGTCGCGCTCGGGATCAACCGCGGGCGGATTGGGGCCCACGTGCAGGTCGCCGGCCTCGTAGATGTCGGCGGTCTTGTCCATGAGCTTCTCGATCTCGTAGAACTCATCGACGTCCTGCTCGGTCACAAACGTGATGGCCCAGCCCAGCTCGCCGGCGCGGCCCGTGCGGCCAATGCGGTGGATGTAGTCGGTCGGCTCGGCCGGCACGTCAAAGTTCACGACGTAGCGCACGTCGCTGATGTCGATGCCGCGGGCGAGCACGTCGGTTGCCACCAACACGTCGACGGTACCGTCGCGGAAGGCCGAAAGCGCGCGCTCGCGCTGGGCCTGGCTGCGGTTGCCGTGAATCGCGGCGGCCTTGATGCCTTTGCGCTCCAGACGACGGCAGCAGCTGTCGGCGCGGTGCTTGGTGCGCATAAAGACGATAGTGCGCTCCGGGCCCTCCTTTTTGAGGAACTCGGGCAGCAGGTTGTTCTTGGCCTCGATGGACACCGGGAACACAAACTGGTCGACGGTGTCGGCGGTCGACGTGGCAGGCGCAATCTCCACGCGTGCCGGGTCGCTCACCAGGTCGGTGATCTCGCCCACGGCCTCCTCGTCGAGCGTCGCCGAGAACAGCAGCGTCTGGCGCTCGGCCGGCGTCTCGCGCACAATGCGACGGACGGCGGGCAAAAAGCCCATGTCGAGCATGCGGTCGGCCTCGTCGAGCACCAGCACCTTGACCTCGTCCAGGTGGCAAGCGCCCTGCTCAATCAGATCGACCAGACGGCCCGGCGTGGCGACCAGGATGTCGCAGCCGTACTTGAGGGCCGCGGTCTGGGGCTTGTAGCTCACGCCGCCCACGACGGTCACGGCAACATGGCCCGTAACGTCGGCGATCTTGCTCGCGACCTCGTCAATCTGCTGTGCGAGCTCGCGCGTGGGGGTGATGACGAGCATCACGGGACCGCGGCCGTTGCCCTCGGGCTTTTTAGCACCGCGACGGCGGTTGCGGCCGCCGCGCTCGCGTACGGGTTTGGGAGGAGCGATGTGCTCCAGGTTGTTCATGGTCGGCAGCAAAAAGGCAGCCGTCTTGCCGGTGCCGGTCTGAGCGGCGGCAAGCAGGTCGCGGCCCTCGAGCACCACGGGGATCGAGCCAGCCTGGACAGGCGTGGGCGCCGTGTAGCCCAGGTTCTCGATAGCACGAAGCATCTCGTCCGAAAGTCCCAGCTCGTCAAAGGCGGGCAGGTTCTCGGTCGCGGACTCGACGGTCTCGGCGGCGCTGGCCTCGTCGGCAGCATCGAAGGCAGCCTGGGTCATGGCCTCGCGGGTCTCGTCCAGAATCTCGGCGTCCGTGACGTCGGATACAGAATTACGCATATGTTGTTGTTCCTTATCTGCACGCGTTATGGGCACGGCATGCAGCCGCGCGGGGCGTGCTTGGTAGTGCGCTAATACATACAAAACAGGTGCGCACAGAGAGGACGTTGCTCAGCACGCTGGCGATCGCTTTGGCAGCCCTATCACGCGCCGTCCAGACGCAGCGGCCCTAAGCGATGGAGCAGATTCGCCGCCGGTTAGTATACCCGCGCTTCGCATGCCCCCACGTAAACCACAGATGACGGGGCGGGTCTGGGCCGATTGTCTCAATCTGTAACAGTTACGAGACAAAACCGGGTCTACACGTTACAGATTGAGACGAACTCAAACATCGCAAAACATAATCTCGATCTGTAACAGTTAGAGTTCATTTTCCCCGCTAGATGTTACAGATTGAGATGTTTGGTAGGGGCTGCCAACGATTGAGCAGCCACCCTCATCTGTAACGAAATGTCATACATTTCTTTCTATACTGGACACCCCCAGGGGGTATGGGTGTATAGTATCAGCAGGTTAACAATTCCAACACCGAACTACAGAAAGGAGAAGCCATGGCTCAAGATAAGTTCGATGTGGGCGGCATGACATGCGCTGCCTGCCAGGCGCACGTGGACCGCGCCGTGAGCAAGCTCGACGGCGTCCAAAGCGTCGCGGTCAATCTGCTCGCCGGCTCTATGCTGGTGGACTACAACCCTGCGCAGGTCTCCCCCGACGACATCTGCACCGCTGTCGACCGCGCGGGCTACTCGGCCTCGCCCATCAGCACGGGCACCGACGCTGTCCAAAGCGGAAGTGCGCAAGCCAGGTCCGGCGCCGCCCATATGGAGTCGCCCACCAAAAAACTGGAGGCCGCCGCCTCTGCCATGCGCACCCGCCTCATCGTCTCGATCGTATTCCTCATCCCACTGTTCTACATAGGCATGGGACACATGCTCGGTTGGCCGCTGCCCGGCATTTTCACCGACCATACCCACAGCATGACGCTCGCCCTCACCGAGCTCGTCCTGCTCATCCCCATCGTCTATGTCAACGACGCATACTTTATCAACGGGTTTAAATCGCTCGCGCACGGCGCGCCCACCATGGACGCCCTTATTGCCGTGGGCGCCACCGCTTCCATCGCCTGGTCGCTCTACGCCATGTTCATCATGGCCGACCAGCTAGCCACGGGTCAGGTCCACGAGGCCATGATGACAGGCATGGACAATCTGTATTTTGAGAGCGCCGGCACGATCCTGTCGCTCGTCACCGTGGGCAAATATCTCGAGACGCGTAGCAAGTCCAAAACCGGCGGCGCCATCGAGGCGCTCATCGACCTGGCGCCCAAGACTGCGACCGTCGTTGCCGACGACGGCACCGAAACCACCGTCGACGTCGACAGTATCCTTCCCGGCCAGGTCCTGCGCGTGCGCCCCGGAGAGTCCATCCCCGTCGATGGCGTGGTGCTCGAGGGCAGCTCGGCCGTGGACGAGAGTGCGCTCACCGGCGAGTCCATCCCCGTGGAAAAGACCGCCGGTGCCACCGTCAACGCGGCCGCGGTCAACCGCACGGGCTCGTTTACCTTCCGCGCCACGCGTGTGGGCGCCGACACGTCGCTCGCCAAGATTATCCAGCTCGTCGAGGACGCCAACGCCACCAAAGCGCCCATCGCCCGCATGGCCGACAAGGTCGCCGGCGTGTTCGTGCCCGTGGTGTTTGTAATCTCTGCCGTAACTTTTGTGGCATGGATGGTGCTGACCGGAAGCATCAACGAAGCGCTTACCTCCGCCGTCGCCGTGCTGGTGATCAGCTGCCCGTGCGCGCTGGGCCTGGCCACGCCCGTCGCCATTATGGTGGGCACCGGCAAGGGTGCCGAGATGGGCATTCTGTTTAAGAGCGCCGAGGCGCTGGAGAACCTGCGCAGCGTGGGCACCGTGGTGCTCGATAAGACGGGCACCGTCACCCGCGGCAAGCCGGCTGTAACCGACATTGAGGTGGCCACGCGCGCCGACGGCTCGCCCGCCATGAGCGAAAAGGCGCTGCTCAAGCTGGCCGCCGCGCTGGAGCGCTCGAGCGAGCACCCGCTGGCCGAGGCGATTATGGCCGAGTGCGAGGCGCGCGGAATTGTCGCGCGCATGGTCGAGGACTTTGCCGCCGTGCCCGGACGAGGCGTTGCGGCACGCGAGGGGCAGAATGTCATCGCAGCCGGCAACGTGCGCCTGATGGACGAGTTGGGCGTTACCGTGCCCGCGGGTCTTGCCGAGCAATTTGCCGCCGAAGGCAAGACGCCGCTGTTCTTTGCCAAGAACGGCGAGCTTGTCGGCACCATCGCCGTGGCTGATGAGGTCAAGGAGACGAGCGCCGAGGCCATCGCCGCGCTCCGCAAGCTCGGCGTCGATGTGCGCATGCTCACTGGCGACAACCGCGTGACGGCCGAGGCCATCGCCCGCCGCGTGGGACTGAGCAGCGAGCAGGTCATCGCCGACGTCCTCCCCGCCGACAAGGAACGCCACGTGCGCGAACTGCAGGATGCGGGCGGCAAGGTCGCCATGGTGGGCGACGGCATCAACGACTCCCCCGCCCTGGCGCGCGCCGACGTGGGCCTTGCTATCGGCACCGGCGCCGACATCGCCAAGGAGGGCGCCGACGTGGTACTCATGCGCAGCGACCTCATGGACGTCGCCCGAGCCATCGAGCTTTCACGCGCCACGATCCGCAACATCAAGCAGGACCTGTTCTGGGCACTGTTCTACAACGGCATCGGCATTCCGCTGGCGGCGGGCGTGTTCTTCCCGCTCACCGGATGGCAGCTCTCGCCGATGTTTGGCGCCGCGGCCATGAGCCTGTCGAGCGTGTGCGTCGTAAGCAATGCGCTGCGCCTGCGAACCTTTAAGCCTAAAGTGGCAAAATAGGCTCACTATTACGTCCATTTAGAACGGGTTTTCCAGGTGCCAGAGATTGACCTGAAAGAGGAGCGACGCGTACTTTGGTACGCGAGCGACGGCTTGAAGGTCAAGGTCGGGTGCCTGGGAAAGCCGACACAACAGAGAGGAATACCGATGCGATACACAATCAAGACTTCCGGCCTCATGTGCGGCCACTGCGACGCCACCGTCGAGACGGCGTTGCTCAACGTTGCCGGCGTGACCGACGCCGATGCCGATCACGAGACTCAGACCGTCCAGGTGGAGTGCGCCGACACCGTGACCGCCGAGCAGCTCGCCGCCGCTGTCGAGGCCGCGGGTGAGAAGTTCCACGCCCTTTCGGTGACCGCCGCGTAACGACCCGCAGGTACCCCCCCCCCGACCAGAAACGAGGACCCGCCATGATGGCAGACCACAAATCGGTAACCCGCATGCTC
>NZ_QRHU01000007.1:62555-101335 GCF_003470945.1 Collinsella sp. AM23-17
CACAAATCGGTAACCCGCATGCTCAAGACGGCACGCGGCCAGATCGACGGCATCTTGCGGATGGTCGATGAGGACCGTTACTGCGTCGATATTTCCACGCAGCTCATGGCAACGCAGGCGCTCATTGCGCGCATCAACGCCGACGTGCTCAAGGCGCATATCGAGGGCTGCGTGACTTCGGCAATCGAATCGGGCGACGAAGACCTCAAGGCCGCCAAGCTCGCCGAGATCGAACGCGTCGTCGACAAGCTCTCCAAGTAATTGGGGCATTGGGGACGGACTGCTTTGCACCTTCTTGGTGCATCGGGGACAGGTATGTTTGCACCACCTTGGTACAGATTGACCTGTCCCCCTTGCTCTAAATCGGGTATAAAGGCGTGCAGCATATCGAACGAAAGGCAATTTGCATGAATGACTTTATGAAGGGCCGCAATGGCGCCGATGAGCTCACCATCGTTATGGGCTTTGTCGGCATCGTCATCGCGATGATCGGATCGATAGCCCATATCCAGTGGCTCAGCTGGATTGCCATCGCCGTAATCGTGATTGGCGTGCTGCGCGGCCTGTCCAAAAACATCGACGCACGTCGCAAGGAAAACGCGGCCTTTGTCGCCGCGACCGCTAACGTCCCCGGCCTGGGCAAGTTCGTAGCGAGCTTGGGTAGCGGCGCCGCGGCTGCCAACGCCTCGCGCACGGCCGGTACCAGCAAGGAAGACTTTGAGCGTGCCAAGCGCACGGCCAAGAAGATGTGGAAGGGTCGCAAGACCACAGCATACCTCAAGTGCCCCAACTGCGGCCAGATGCTCTCCGTCCCCAAGGGCAAAGGCAAGATCCGCGTCACCTGCCCCAAGTGCCACGCCAAGATGGAAACCCGCTCCTAACGCCCGCACGCGGGACAAATTAATCAGGTTTGTTTGTCCCAAATCTTAAGTATTTGTTCGATAAAAAAGCCGAGGCCTCGTGTTGAGACCTCAGCTTTTTGCATGCGGCAACGGAGCTGCCCCTTTGTCACATCTACGCCACACCGTCGCGGGCCAGCTCCTCAGCCAGCGCTTCGGCAGGCATGGCCATAATCGCGTCGAGCTCGGCGTCCACCTCGGGAATACGCTTCACCTTGAGCTTGCGTACCAAATCACCGCGACACATCACATGCGTCGGCTCACGCAGAGTGCACAGGTCATCGAGCGGATTCTTGCGCGTCACCAGGATATCGGCGGCCTTGCCGCACTCGATCGTACCGGTCTCGCCGCCCAGCCCCAGCAGCTCGGCGTTGACTTGCGTAGCCGTATGCAGCGCGAAGGCGTTGCTCACACCGACATACTTGGCAAAATAGGCCACCTCACGCCACATGTCGTACTGCGTCACGAACGGGCAGCTTGAGTCCGTGCCCAGGCCCACCTTAATGCCAGCTTCCAGCGCGGCACGGGCGCTCTCGATGATGCCCGAGCACACGATGTCGCCGTTCTTCTTTTGTGTATCGGTCGAATGGGTCTTTTCCGGGTCGAGCAATACAAACGGCAGCGCCGGGCTGATCGTGCAGGTCACGCTCGGCGCGCGTCCCTCGAGCTGTGTGCCCGCGGCGCCGCGATACAGCTCCAGGATCTCGGGCGTCATCGGGGCACCGTGCTCGATCGTGTCGACCCCGGCCTCAAGCGCGGCCTTCACGCCCTCGGTGCTCTCGACATGAGCCATAACCGGCAGGCCCACCTCGTGCGCCGCCTTGCACGCCGCCGCGGCAACATCGATCGGCATGCGCAGCACGCCCGGCTCGCCAACTTCGGTCGCGTCGAACACGCCACCCGTCACGAACAACTTGATGACGTCGGCACCACGAGCGTACAAGTCGCGCACCTGTTCGGCCGCCTCGTCGGGCGTATTGGCGACCTGCGCGAACAGCCCCGCGCCGTGGCCACCCGGCACTGTAACGCCCGTTCCCGGCGCTACCAGACGCGGACCCTGATACTTGCCGGCATCGATAGCATCGCGCACGGCGATGTCGGCAAACAGCGGGTCACCCGCACCGCGCACCGTAGTCACGCCGCTTGCCAGCTGCTGTTGGGCGCTGCCTTTGAGGATGTGGCGAACGATGGCGCGGCCCACGGGATTGTCGAGCTTCTTCATCAGCGCGCCCGCATCACCCGCCGAGACCGGCTTGCCCGAACCGCACAGATGCACGTGCATATTGATGAGGCCCGGCATGAGATACGCCCCTGCCAGGTCGATGACCTCGGCCCCCGCTGGAGCTTGGGCCACAGCGCTCGGTCCCATCCAGGTGATGATGCCACGCTCGACGACCACGGCCATATCGGGCTGCGGCTCCATATGCTCCGAACCATCCAGAACGGTCGCATTGATAAACAATGTGGGACGATCGGCAGATGCCATATCGAGCTCCTCCCTCACGATTAACTTGAACATTTGTCCATTATCACCCAATGCAGCGACCTAAAGTCGAGCATATCGGTTAACGGAGGGACGAGAGAGATGTGAGGGCAAACGGAGACAGCGTGGCGATACTTCGGCCGTGCTGACGAAACACCTCAATCTGTAACAGTTAGGCCGCCCCCCCAGGCCGTTAAACGTTACACATCGAGACTTATCAGCAGCTCCTACTCCCACTCCTGCTCGTAGATGTTGAGCGACTTTACGTACCGCCCCTGGGCGCCCATGATGTCGCGGACCAGACGCAAGAAGAAGCTGATGCACGAGGTGTCAAAGCCGTCCTGCAGGTCCTCCGGATGCACCGCACCCGGCCCATCGACCGCCGTATCGCTCAGCCGCGCGATGTCATACAGGTAGAGCTGTCCCGCCGTAAGCCAGACATCGTCGACGCAGGCGAGGCGCACCGCAATCGCGCCGTCACTCCAGTGCTCCTTCTGCACGATATGCGGATCGTAGACATCAAAGCGATGATCGGTGCGTGTGTCCTTCAGCGCAACCATGCCGTTCGCAGGATCCTTGTCCAAAATGCCAAAGCGCGAGAAATACTGCGTGTCGCGTACCTGCTCGAGCCGCTTGAGCGAGGCAGGCGAAAGCGATGCCGGCGGCTCGTCAACATACAGCTCGAGCAGCGTCTTGCCATGGCGATAGGGGCGCTCGAAGAGCAGCCAATCGGTAAATGCCATGTTGTAGGCCATGATTTCGTTTTGCGAAGGCTCGGTGCAATAGCTGAGCCACGGGTCGACAATGATCTCGAACTGTTCGCGCGCCGGCTCCAAAAACTGGAACTTCCGCAGCATCCAAAAATGGGCCATGTCGGCAATATCGTTGCCGACGGCTTCGGCTAGCTCTGCTCGGTCAAAAGCGTGGTCAGTCATGGCATCCTCCTCAAACTGATGGACCTCAATTTGAGCTTACGAGGAAGGTGGGCAGCCACGACCAGCGCGGGCAAAATAGGCCTCCGACTGCAAACCAGATACTGACCAAACACTTGACGAAAAGCTTGATCGAAAATGCGCACCGCAACAAAACCGCAGGTAGACATAGACGGCCAACCCGCCCTTTTGAGCCAGATGCCCGCAGCCACCACAGAAACAACAGGTGACCACAGCCCGAGAAGTCGACAAATGAACATCCGTACGTCGACAAACGAGCAAACTGCTCGCAAATCCGCAAGGAGTGTCCCCGAGTGCCGACAGAAAAGGAACGTCCCTAACTGCCGGCACTTAGGCGGCACTTAGGGACGTTCCTTTTAATATGAGCAGGACATTGTCAAGAGGCAAAATCGGGCCTGGCCCCAACGATATGGGGTCAGGCCCTCTCCCTATATCAACCCGTCCGCGGCGACCTCGGCGTGTCTTACCGACGCCCGTCTTTGCAGTTTAATATCCGCCCGTGGCGATCTCTCGCTGGGCAATCCGTTGCTACGGCTGAGGCTTCTACGTCGAACCGACAGTCTGTGCACGCGTGTGGCGCCCTGGGCGCTCGCAGAAAAGGGACCTGAGGTTCGCCTCAACGGCTTCGGATCGAACCGCTTCCGGGGTGACTGGCTTATGTGCGGGGGACCGCCCCCTACGCCTCCTCGGCCATGAGGCCGACCGCCCACACCCAGCAGGCGAGCTCGCGCGCCGTGGCGACGTTCGCCTTGTTGCCGTGGACCCCGCGCGCGAGCAGCGCCTCCCGCCTGTCGACCAGCCTCCGCACGCCCTTGGCGGCATGCCTCCGGGCGCTCCGGTCCGGGGCCTGGCCCTTGGCGAGGTCCTTCGGCCGCCCCGAGCACGTCAGGTAGTGCCACGCGGCCTCGACCAGCGTCTTTCTCAGGTGCTTGTTGCCGGCCTTGGTGATCGCGCCCCTGCGGTCGCTCTCCCCGCTGGAGTGCTCGGAGGGCGTCAGGCCGACCCACGCCGCGAACGAGCGGGCGTTCCTGAACCTCGAGAACTCGCCGGCCTCGAACACGAGGTCGGCGGCGGTCGCGGTGTCGACGCCCTTGAGGCAGCGGAGGGAGTCGACCCTCCTCCTCCACCTGGGCTTGCGGGCCTCGGCCCCGACGAGCCCCTCGAGCCTCGCCTTCTCCTCCGCCGCCCGCCTGACCGCGTCGACGTAGTAGGCGAGCGCGTCGTTGTCGGCCCTCTCCGCGAACCTTATCGACTCGATCCAGGACCAGTGCGCCCGGGTCCAGTTGCCCTTCCTGCGGCCGGTGGGCGTCCTCTCGTCGAAGGCGAGCCCGTGCCTGAGCAGGAACTTGGAGAGCCGCTGCTTCGAGCGCGAGAGGTCGTCCCTCGCGTCCTCGAGCGCCCTGGTCAGGTCGCGGGCGGCCTCGCACTCGTCGTCGGGGACCCACACCTCGACCACGTTGCCGACCGACAGCATGCGGGCGAGGAACTCGGCGTCGTTGCGGTCGTTCTTCCTGCGCCTGTCCGCGCTGGGCTTGATCATCTTCGAGACGGCGCCGACCACGCAGTCGACCCCCAGGCCGGAGAGCCTCTTCTGCAGGTCGAAGCCCGTGACCCCGGACTCGTACACGCACCTGGCCCTGGGGTCCACGGAGCGGACCCACTCCGCGACGGCGCCGGCGTCGTAGCCGAAGGTCGCGGCACGTACCTCCCCGGTCATGACGTCGAGGGAGACGGCCTTTATCGAGCGGGCGTGGACGTCGAGGCCGATGAAGGTGGTAGTATCGAGCATGGGAGCCCCTTCCATGAATGCGGCGTGGCCGCCGCGGCTGAATTAGACACTCACCATTGTCGGCCTAATCCGCGGTCTTTCATGCAGCAGGGGCTCTCAATGTTTTATGTCCTGCTCATATCGTCTGTGCCGGCCGTTGGGGACAGCCCTTGACGATTCAGCTGTGGGCAGCAGCCTTACAGCGCCAGCGCGTCGGCGACTTCGGCAGCGCAGGCCAAGGCGTCGGCCATAGCGTTCACCACGAGCGAGCTGCCGTTGCGAGCGTCACCGGCAACATACACCGGCGCGGCATCCGCGGCGACGCCCTCCGTGCGAGCCGCGAGATGCGAGCCCTCGGCAGCCATCACCGGCAGCGGACGACCAGCGATGGCAACAGGCACGCTCACCGCATCGAACACGCCGTGCTCCGGACCCGTAAAGCCGCAGGCAATGAGCACCAGCTGCGCCGGCACCTCGTGCTCGGAGCCCGCGATGCGCTCGGGCTTTCCCGCCGACCAGTCCAGATCGACCACGCGCAGACCCGCAGCCGCACCCTTCTTGTCCAACAGCACCTCGAGCGTATCCACGCCCCAGGCACGCATCTCACCACCCATCGCAGCGATAGCCTCCTGCTGGCCGTAGTCGGTCTTCTTAACGTTGGGCCACTGCGGCCAGAGGTTGCTCGCCGCGCGCTTATCGGGCGCAGCCGGCAAGAACTCAAACTGGCGCACGCTGCGCGCGCCCTGACGCACCGCGGTACCCACACAGTCGTTACCGGTATCGCCGCCGCCAATGACCACAACGTCCAGGCCACGCGCATCGACCGCGAGCTCGCCGCCGTCGAGAACCGACACGGTCGAAGCCGTCAGATAGTCCACGGCGTACACCACGCCCGGGGCGTCCACGTTCGTAGCCGAAAGACCGCGCGGGGCACGGGCGCCAGCAGCCACCACCACAGCGTCAAAGCCGTTGAGCTTGGCCGCCACCGCAGGGTCCGTCACGTCGGCGCCCAGCTCGAACACAATACCCAGCTCGCGCATGAGCGCCACACGACGCTCGACCACAGACTTCTCGAGCTTCATGTTGGGAATGCCGTACATGAGTAGGCCGCCGGGGCGGTCGTCGCGCTCAAACACCGTCACGCGGGCACCGCGACGTGCAAGCTCCCATGCTGCCACCAGGCCAGCCGGGCCGGAACCAACCACGGCGACCGAGGGCGCGTCCTCCCCTGCCGGCTCAAAGCGACGTGGGCCGCCGTTGGCCCACTCATGGTCGCTGATCGCACGCTCGTTATCGTGAATCGTCGTGGGTTGGCCGTCGACCGAGCCCAGGTTGCACGCGGCCTCGCACAGTGCCGGGCACACGCGGCTCGTGAACTCAGGCATGGGCGAGGTGAGCGACAGGCGCTCGGCAGCCTCATCCCAGCGGCCGCGGTACACCAGCTCGTTCCACTCGGGAATCAAGTTGTGCAGCGGGCAGCCGCTCGGACGTGCCTTGCCAAAGCTCGCGCCCATCTGGCAAAACGCCACGCCGCACATCATGCAGCGGCTCGCCTGGGCGCGACGTGTGTCGTCATCGAGCTCCACATACAGGGGATCAAAATCATGACTGCGCTCCTCCACGGGACGCAGCTCGTGGGCCACGCGGTCGATATCAAGAAAAGCACCGGGCTTACCCATGGCACTTACGCCTCCTTCTTGGTCGAAGCAACAGGGCTGGCAGCCACGGACGCAGCGCCCGCAGCACCGCCCGCAGCATCGAAGCGAGCGACATCCGCAGCGCTCGCGCGACCGGTCACGATGTCAAACGCCAGCTCCTCTGCCTGCGCATGCGTCTTGCCGACGGCCTCGGCGGCGGCGACAATCGCCAGCACACGCTCGTACTCGGTCGGAATGACCTTCACGAAGTGCTTGCTCATCGTCTCAAAGCTGTAGAGCAGCTTGATGCCGCGCGGGCTCTGCGTCGCGTCCACGTGCTCTTGGATGAGCTCGCGAATCTGTGCCAGCTCGCCGGCCGTCGGGGCCTTGAGCTCCACGCTCTCGTGGTTCACGCGGGCACTGAGCGTGCCATACTGGTCAAAGACATAGGCCACGCCACCCGTCATACCGGCGGCGAAGTTCTGCCCGACCTCGCCCAAGATGAGCGCCAGACCGCCTGTCATGTACTCGCAGCCATGGTTGCCGCAGCCCTCGACCACCACGGTGGCACCGGAGTTGCGCACGCCAAAGCGCTGGCCTGCCAGACCGTTAATGAAGCCGCGGCCGCTCGTGGCGCCAAAGAACGCAACGTTGCCCACGATGATGTTCTCGTCGAACTTGTAGGTCGCATGCGGGTTGGGGCGCACCGACACCTCGCCGCCCGAAAGGCCCTTTCCAAAGTAGTCGTTGGCGTCGCCGCACACGTTGAGCGTAATGCCGCGCGGCAGGAACGCGCCAAAGCTCTGACCGGCCGAACCATCGCAATCGACGGTGATGGAGCCGACGGGCAAGCCCTCGGGATGTGCCTTGGTCACCGCGTTGCCCAAGATGGTGCCCACGCAACGGTTGACGTTAGCGATATCGGCGCGGAAGCGAATCGGACGCAGGTGCGCACGGGCATCGGCCGTATAGGGCACGAACAACGTGGAGTCGAGCGTCTTGTCGAGCTCGCTGTCGGCAGCCATCTGCGGCAGGAAGTGACGACCGTCGGCACCCGGGATATGGGCACCAAACTCGCAGGTCGCGCTCGCCAGCACGGGCGACAGATCGAGCAGGTTGGCCTTGCGGTTGCCCGGGACCTCGATCTGGCGCAAGCACTCGGGGTGGCCGACCATCTCGTCGACGGTGCGGAAACCCAGGCTCGCCATAACCTCGCGCAGCTGCTCGGCCACAAAGAGCATAAAGCGCTCAACGTGCTCGGGCTTACCGCGGAAGCCGTGACGCAGGCGGCAGTTTTGCGTGGCGATGCCGGCCGGGCAGGTATCCTGCTGACAGTCACGCTGCATGAGGCAACCCATGGAGATGAGCGGCATGGTCGCAAAGCCAAACTCCTCGGCGCCCAGCAAGCAGGCGACGGCGACATCGGTGCCGTCCATGAGCCTGCCGTCGGCCTCGAGCACCACGCGCGAGCGCAGGCCGTTTTGCAGCAGCGTCTGTTGAGCCTCGGCAAGACCGAGCTCCAGCGGCAGACCCGCATGCCAGATGGAATCGCGCGCAGCGGCACCCGAGCCGCCGTTGTGGCCGCTGATCAAGATCTTGTCGGCAGCGCCCTTGGCAACGCCGGTGGCGATGGTGCCGACGCCGGCCTCGCTGACCAGCTTGACCGACACGCGTGCGCCGGGGTTGGCGTTCTTGAGGTCGAAGATGAGCTCGGCCAAGTCCTCGATAGAGTAGATGTCGTGATGCGGCGGAGGCGAGATCAGGCCGATGCCGGGCGTGGACTGACGGACCTCGGCGATCCAGGGGTAGACCTTCTTGCCGGGGAGGTGTCCGCCCTCGCCGGGCTTGGCGCCCTGGGCCATCTTGATCTGAATCTCGAAGGCGCTGCACAGGTAGCGGCTCGTCACGCCAAAGCGCGCACTTGCCACCTGCTTGATCGCGGAGTTCTTTGAGTCACCGTTGGCCAGCGGGGTCTCGCGACGCGGGTCCTCACCGCCCTCGCCGGAGTTGGAACGGCCGTGCAGGCGGTTCATGGCGATGGCCATGCACTCGTGTGCTTCCTTACTGATGGAGCCATACGACATGGCGCCAGTGTTAAAGCGGCGGACAATGTTGAACGCGGGCTCGACCTCGTCGAGTGCCACCGGGGTACGGCCGCTGGCATTAAAGTCCAGCAGGTCGCGCAGGCGCACGGCACGGCCGGTGCGGTGCAGGCGGGCGCTGTACTCCTTAAAGGTGTCGTAGCTGTCCTCGCGGCAGGCGGTCTGCAGCAGGTAGACAGCCTGAGGGTCGATCAGGTGATCCTCGCCGCCGAGCGGGCGCCACTTGGTCAGGCCCAGCGTGGGCAGCTGATCGGGAGCCGGGCTCTTAAGGATAGCGAGCGCGGCGTCGTAGCGCTCGTTTTGGTCGCGCTCGACGTCCTCGACACCCATACCGCCCACACGGCTCACCGTGCCGGCGAAGTACGCGTTGACGAACTCCGGCGTAAAGCCCACGGCCTCGAAGACCTGCGCCGAATGGTAGCTCTGCACCGTGGAGATGCCCATCTTAGACATGATGGAAACGATGCCGGCGGTCGCAGCCTTGTTGTAGTTGGCGATGCCCTGCTCGGCCGTCACGTCCAGGTCGCCGCGTGCCGCCAGATCGCGGATGCACGCGTGTGCGTTGTACGGATAGATGCCGCTCGCGGAGTAGCCCACCAGCGCCGCAAAGTCGTGCGGGGACACGGCGTCGCCGCACTCCACCACGATGTCGGCAAAGGTACGCACGCCGGCGCGGATCAGGTGGTTGTGCACGCAGCCCACGGCGAGCAGCGACGGCACGGGCACCTCGCCCGCAGCGGCACGATCGCTCAACACCACGATGTTCGCGCCATCGCGGACCGCAGCCTCAACGTCCTCTGCAAGCTGCTTGAGCGCAGCCTGCAGCGTGCCCTCGCCGGCATCGCGGCGGTAGACGGCACGGAAACGGCGGGGCTTAAAGCCCACGCGGTCGATAGCGCAGATGCGGTCAAACTCCTCCTCGCTCAGCAGCGGACGCTCCAGGCGCACCAGCTGGCAGGCCGTACGGGAGTCCTCGAGCAGGTTGCCGTGGTTGCCCAGGTAGAGCGTGGTCGAGGTGACCATATGCTCGCGCAAGGCGTCGATGGATGGGTTCGTGACCTGGGCGAACAGCTGATAGAAATAGTCGTAGAAGGAGCGCGTCTTCTTGGACAGGCAGGCCAGCGGCGCGTCGATGCCCATCGAGGCGAGCGGGGCCTTGCCCTGCTGGGCCATGGGACGCACGACCTCGTCGACGTCATCCCAGTGGTAGCCGAGCTTGGCCATACGCACGGTGGCAGGCACCTCGGCGTCCTCGGCGGGCGTTGCCGCGGCGGGCCTATCGAGCGCGTCGACGGCCAGCGTCTCCTCGGCAATCCAATCACGGTAGGGCTTTTCCTTGGCGTAACGGGCGCGCAGCTCGTCGTTGTAGATGACGCGGCCGCGGGCAAAGTCGACCTCGAGCATCTGGCCCGGCCCCAGACAGCCGCTCGTCAGGATGTTCTCGGGGCTTACCTCGATGGTGCCCACCTCGCTTGCCAGCATAAAGCAACCGTCGCGCGTCACATAGTAGCGGGCGGGACGCAGGCCGTTACGGTCGAGGGCGGCGCCCAGCGTGCGACCGTCGGTAAAGGCGATGGCCGCCGGGCCATCCCACGGCTCCATGAGCATGGACTGGTAAGCGTCGTAGGCGCGGCGCTCCTCGCTCAGGCTGTCGTTGTGGTCCCACGGCTCGGGCAGCAACATGGACGCGACGCGCGTGAGCGGGCGACCGTTCATGACCAGGAACTCGAGCACGTTGTCCAGAATCGCGGAGTCGGAACCCTCGCGGTTGATGATGGGCATCACGCGCTCAAGATCGTGCTGCAGCACAGGGCTGTACAGGTTGGGTTCGCGGGCGCGAATCCAGTTGACGTTGCCCTTGAGGGTGTTGATCTCGCCGTTGTGGATGATAAAGCGGTTGGGGTGCGCGCGCTCCCAGCTGGGCGTGGTGTTGGTGGAGTAGCGCGAGTGGACGAGCGCCACGGCCGTCTTGACGGCGGCGTCGTTGAGGTCGATGAAGAAGCGACGCATCTGCGTGGCGACCAGCATGCCCTTGTACACGATGGTGCGCGAGCTCATGGAGCACACATAGAAGATCTTGTCGCGCAGGGCAAACTCGTCGTCGGCCTTTTTCTCGATAGTGCGGCGGCACACGTACAGGCGACGCTCGAAGGCATCGCCGGCGGGCGTGTCGTCGGGGCGGCCCAGGAAAGCCTGCAAGATGGTGGGCATGCAGGCGCGGGCCGTCTCGCCCAGGTCGTGCGGGTCGACCGGCACCTCACGCCAAAAGAGCAGCGGCACGCCGGCCTCGGCACAGCCTTCCTCAAACACACGGCGGGCATCCTCTACGCCCTTGTCGTCCTGCGGGAAGAACAGCATGGCCACGCCATAGTCGCCCTCTGCCGGCAGAATCTGGCCGCACTTTTGAGCCTCTTTACGAAAAAAGTGATGCGGAACCTGGAACAGGATGCCAGCGCCATCGCCGGTGTTCTTCTCGAGTCCCGTGCCACCGCGGTGCTCCAAGTTGACCAGAATGGACAGTGCATCGTCCAGGATCTGGTGATGGCGCTCTCCGTTGATATCGGCAAGCGCGCCGATGCCGCATGCATCGTGGTCGAATTCGGGGCGATAAAGGCCCTGCTGCTGAGCGGAATCTGCCTGCATCGCGATCCTCCCCTAGATATGAGACAGTCAGTTGAATAGGCATACTAGGGGCATCGCCGGCCCGCTGTGTTTCCCGCCCGTTTCGAAACAATCGCGTAACGCACGCGGGACATCTACGTCTTGCCATCAAACGCGTACATCAGCCTCCAAACATGTCAAAAAACGACATCTTTGGAGGCTGACGTACACCTTTTGGAGCAGAACAGCATGTCCCCAATGCACCAACCAATCCCCGCTGGACCAATATTTTGTTAGTCTTGGTTAACTTTTTAGCCTAAAACGGGTATCCTTTGCGGCGTCAAGCAAACGGCACGCAGGAGCGCACCATGATCAACCATCTCAAACATCATTTTGGCTCCCGACGCACTGGTGGTCACGGAGGCCTAGACATTGCGCGGCATATCGGCCCCGGGCTGCTCGTGACCGTCGGCTTTATCGACCCGGGCAACTGGGCCTCCAATATGGCCGCGGGCTCGCAGTTTGGCTACGCGCTGCTGTGGATCGTCACGCTGTCCACGATTATGCTCATCGTGCTGCAGCACAACGCGGCGCACCTGGGTATCGCCACGGGCGCCTGCCTTGCCGAGGCCACGACACGTTACCTCCCCCGCTTCGTCGGGCGTACGGTGCTCGCCAGCGCCTATCTCGCGACCATCGCCACCGCCATGGCCGAAGTCCTGGGCGGCGCGATTGCCCTTCAAATGCTCTTTGGGCTGCCCGTGCGCGCGGGCTGCGTCATCGTGGCGGCAGTATCGATGGCGATGCTCATGACGAACTCCTACAAGCATGCCGAACGCTGGATCATCGCCTTCGTAGGCGTGGTAGGACTCTCGTTTTTGGCCGAGCTTGCACTAGTCAAGGTCGACTGGCCGCAAGCCGCCGCAAGCTGGATCACGCCCAGTATGCCCACTGGCTCTGCCGCGATTATCGTGAGTGTCCTGGGTGCGGTCGTTATGCCCCACAACCTTTTTCTGCACTCCGAGGTCATCCAATCCATGCACTTCGAAGGCCAAGGCGAGCAGGTTATCGAAGAGCGTCTGCGCTACGAGCTCTTCGACACGCTCTTTTCGATGGGCGTGGGCTGGGCAATCAACTCGGCCATGGTCATCCTGGCCGCAACGACCTTCTTTGCGCACGGCATGGTCGTAGACGACCTCGCCGTCGCAGCGGCCACGCTCTCCCCCATCTTGGGCCCGGCGAGCTCGACCATCTTTGCGGTAGCGCTGCTGTTCGCGGGCCTCTCGAGTAGCGTGACGGCGGGCATGGCGGCGGGCACCATCACCGCGGGCATGTTCGACGAGGAATACGACATCCACGACCGGCATTCCTCGATCGGGGTGGCGGCCTGTTTCGTCGGCGCAGTGACGGCATGCCTGGTCGTCTCAAATCCTTTTGAAGGTCTCATCTGGAGTCAGGCACTGCTGTCGCTTCAACTGCCGATTACGGTCTTTGTGCTCATACGGCTCACCAGTTCACCCCGCGTCATGGGCAAATACGCCAATTCGCGCCCGCTCAACGCGTTGCTCGTAGGGATCGGTGTCGTCGTGACGATTCTCGATGTCGTGTTGTTGACAGGGATGTAATGGGGCGGGACACCTGCCCAGGCAAATGTCTCGATCTGTAACATCTAGACCCGCTTTTGATGTCTAGATGTTACAGATCGAGATCATTCCGAAGGACAGCTCCGTTTGTCTCAATCTGTAACAAGTGGACCCAATTTCCACCGTTAGATGTTACAGATTGAGATCTTCTTCCGGACGGTTTTGGTTTGTCTCGATCTGTAACAGGAAGACCCGTTTTGAGCCGTTAGACGTTACAGATTAAGACAAAAGGTCGGCCGGACTCACAACAGACAGGATCGGCCAACAGCAACCGTGATCCCTTGCGGGCGGAGGAAAAGGGCCCCGGCCGAGAATTCGACCGAGGCCCTTGGACAGAGCTATGTTCGGCTTTCGCCGTGTGTCTGCGAGCTACTCCTCGACGAGCTCAAACTGATCGGGACCGACGCCGCACACCGGGCACACATAATCCTCGGGCAGCTCGGGCGTATCGACCTCAACCTCGTAACCGCAAACGACGCACACGAACTTATACGTCTTCTTCTCCTCAGCCATGATGTTCTCCTCTCAAACGCGACTGGTGATGTACTTCATTTATCAGTATAGATTCTCAATAATATAATGCAAGTATTTTTAAAACATTTCTAGCCTTGATACGAGGACGCCTTCGGAGGCGTCTTGCCCTTCAGGACCTTATGGTAGTAATCGTAGGTGAGCGGCGTCTCGTCACTCAAGCGCTCGGCATCCTCGACCTCGCCGATAAACAGTAGATGCGTGCCAACATCCACAGTGTCGATCAAATGGCAGCTAAACAGGGCCGCCGCGTGCTCGGGCACATAGGGCATGCCCAGAGCCGTCTCGCGGGTCTCGTATTTGGCAAACTTGTCATAATCGCTGCTGGTGCGGAACCCAAAGTTACCGATGTAGAGCATATCGGCGGTCTGATCGATCACGGTCAGCGCGAACGCTTTGGCCGAAGCGATGACGCCCGAGGTGACGTTGTCCTTGTTCACGGCAACCGAAATGCGCGGCGGCATGGACGTCACCTGCACCGCAGTGTTGATGACGCAGCCGGCGCGCAGCCCGTCTGCCGCGGCGCTCACCACGTACAGACCGCTCGGCATGGTAAAGAACGCAGTTTTGTCCATAACAATCACTCCCCTAACCCGGGTTGGAACCTCATGGATGTATGTACCCACAAAAAGGCGGCGTCCACAACGGACACCACCTTTGAGACATATGTGTCAAAACAGTATAAGCAAGATGAGACGCCCGCAGTTGCGGTGAAATAAGGACTGAATAGCCCCTCAAACAGGCAAAACAGTCCGTATTCCACCGCAACTTATACAGAACGCCTAGCGATTGCGCTCCTTGAGGGCGCGGTCGATCTCGCGCTGGACATCGCGCTTGGCCATATCCTCGCGCTTGTCGTAAAGCTTCTTGCCGCGGCCTAGGCCCAGCAGCAGCTTTACGCGGCCGTCGGTATTAAAGTAGAGCTCCAGCGGCACCAGCGCATAGCCGCGGTTGCGAAGTTTGCCGTCAAGAAAGTCGATCTCCTTGCGGTGCAGCAGCAGACGGCGCCGACGGTCGGGATCGCGATTCCACACGCCACCATGGCTATAAGGGTGGATATGCAGGCCGACGAGCCAGCACTCCCCACCACGAATCAGTGCGAAGGTATCGGTAATCTGGCACGCGCGCTCGCGAATCGACTTGACCTCGGTACCGCTCAGCTCAATACCGCACTCAAACGTCTCATCGATAAAGTACTCGTGATGTGCCGAGCGATTCTTGGAAATGAGCTTGCGCTCGCGCTTACTGGGCATCGCCGGCCTCCTTGGCGCCATCGGCGTTTGAACCCGCAGCCTCGCGCTTTGCCCTGCGCTCGGCATTAAGCTCGGCATCGCTCTCGCGCACCAGCTTGATAATCGCCGCGCAGGCCTCCTCGCCCACCAAATCGCGAGCACGCACCGTCAGACGCGTAGCCTCCTGCTTGTCGCCGTCGCTTGCAGCATCGGTCGCGCACATGATCAGGCAGATGGCGATCTCGGCCGAAGGCGAGGTCGGCACGCCCTGCAGGGCGAGCTCACCCATCACATGGTCGTCACTCTCGTCCGCGGCATCCGGATAGGTGGTATGGATCTTGTTGAGCAGGCGCGTCGTATGCGCATCATTGGGCGCCAGGCGCAGCGCCAGACGCGCGCAGCCCACGGCTGCCGAAATGTTCTCGGTCTCGGGCTCCAAGAAGTACTGACCCAAGTTGGTGTAGGCACGTGCGGCGCACTTACCGTCGCTCGCGCGCTCCAGCACCGAGAACGAGAGCGATGCCCACTCCTGCTTGTCCTCGAGCGCGCGGAACAGCTCGGCCAAGTCCAAGCGATAGTTGCAGTTCATGGGATCCCAACGCACGGCCTGCATCAGGGCATTCCGAGCACTCACATAATCCTGCTGGCGAATGTAGGCAAACGCCATGTCGGAGTACAGGCGGTCAAAGGGAACCTCGACCTGCACCAGCTCGCGCGGATCCTTCTCCACGCGGCGATAGGCCAGGCGCTCAAACTTGCTGTCGAAGCTAAAGTACTGGCGCTTCTCCTCCGTCTTGCACTCAGCGTCGATATACTCCTCGGCGAGCTCCACCAGACGCTCAAGCAGCGGCGTCGCCGTAGCCAGGTCGCCCTGCGCCAGATAGTTCTCGGCATACGTGATGTCTTCCAAGCTGATAGGCAGGTCCATGACAACTCCTCGGTCCGGGCGGCAGACTCAACGCGCGCCTTAAATATCGGTCAATACACAAAACCCGGGTCTCTTACGAGGCCCGGGCGTTCAATTTTGGTAGCCCGTACCAGATTCGAACTGGTGATCTCCGCCTTGAGAGGGCGGCGTCCTAAACCGCTAGACGAACGGGCCATATGTAGCAAATGCAATGGCTGGGATGGAGGGAGTCGAACCCCCATTGACGGAACCAGAATCCGCTGTCCTGCCATTAGACGACATCCCAATGACTGCATCGCTGCGCTCGGCTGTGCCTTTGCGCAAGAAAGAAATATACGGGAAGTCCCGCCGTGACGCAAGCCCTAATTTTGACTTTTTTGAAATTCAGTCAAATACGGCCGACACGTGAAGGACCTGTGAAGTCGACCGCTGCACACGAAGGGCAAAACGCCGCGAGCGGTAGCCGTCAACCGTTGGCAGATTCTACCGCGAAAACGATAGCACCAGGCAACACAATCGAAGTATCAATGATCACGTAGATATCGAGGCGCCATGGACGAAGAGCTTGATTACCTATGGGAGACCCTGGGCCTCGAGATCACTGCTGACCTTTGGCCCGAACGGGACAAAATCCATCCCACTCTGCGCCCCGCCATCACGGTGATGCAGGCAAAATACCGCCGTGCATCCTTTTTGATCATGCGGATGTCATGGCACGCGGGACTCCCCGACCTTAAGCGAATCCAGGCAAGCCTCGTCGAGCTGTCCGGTATGCCGACCGTCATATCCGAGGCGCACCTGGAGCAGCGCCAGCGCGAGCGACTGCAACAGCAGCGGATCCCCTTTATCTGCCCCGGCGTTCAGGCATATCTGCCCTTTATGGACGAGGAGTACTGGAGCGGCAAGCCCAACAAGCACGTAAAGGTCTACGATCCGCACGAATGGGCGCAGTTGGAGGACTGACTGGGGCAAGCCTGCCGGCGGAAAGTGCGTCCCAGATTTCAAGCTCAAACTGGTCCCCACTTTCCCATCGAGCCCTCAACCGGAAACCGTATCCCGTAATCGAAGCTCAAAACGGGTCGCGCTTTCCGCAGCCGCTACAGCAACGCCTCGGCCCAAGCCGATTCCCTAAAGCCGGGAATCGCAAAGTCGTCGCCCACCAGCAGTGGGCGCTTAACCAGCATGCCGTCGGTCGCCAGCAGCTCGTAGCACTCCCGATCCGTCATGCCCGCATCCAGACGCGCCTTCAGGCCCAGCTCTCGATATTTCATGCCCGACGAATTAAAGAAGCGCCGCACCGGCAGCCCCGAACGAGCAATCCAGGTCGCAAGCTCATCGGCCGTGGGATTGTCCAAAACGATATCGCGGTCGATATACTCTACCCCGTGTTCGTCCAGCCATGCCTTGGCCTTCTTACAGGTCGAGCACTTGGGATATTCAACAAACAGTACGGTCATGGGAATCCTCCGAATATAGATCGGCCAACGCAGGCACACGCCACACGAGGCGCCTTCGCATGATGGGCCAATTGTAGCCCACGGGTCACACACTAAACGAACCGTACCCCGAATCCGCGTTTGATGAACGGCAGCAGCTCCATTGCCTCGGGCGTGATATGACCCGCAACGTTCATGCGCTCGTCACCGGGAAGATCGACCCGCGCAATCTCAAGCTCGCCTTCGTAGCGCCCATAGCCGCTATTGCTCACAGCGATCGACCCCGCCTTTCGAAACAGGCCGGCACCGGCATCCGTCGGCACGGAATCCGGCTTAAGCGTCGTACGCGACTCCTGAGACCTAAAGATGAGGGTGCTCGAATCGGGCCGGTCGTGATGAATCTGCCCACGTACATAGGCATAACCGGGCTCAAGCTCGCATTGCAAGTCCACGTATCCGGCGGAAACTTGAGCAAACTGCGCCCAGCCCGCATCGGAAAGATCGGGGTCGCCGACCAACACAATGTCGCAATCGGCGCCATGTGCAAGCTCAAGCATGTTGAGGGCAACCTTTGACGCGCGACCGCGCTGCGCCTCGACCGTCGGCAGTCCCTCGAATACCGGCCCGCGAACGTTAGCATCACCCGGCACAAAAGCCATGATTTCGAATCCAAGCGCCGCAAGACGAAGATTCATCCGAGCAATGTCCTCCAGAGCTAAACCGGTATAAGGCTTGGGGTAAAAATTGTGGCAGGCGGCAAAACGAGTCACATCGGCACCGGCCTCACGCCACGATGCGATTTCATCAGAACTCACCGTCGATGCATTGACCACAATGCGAAATACACCGGACAGCTCCGCGACCCGCTGGGCGCTAAAGCCATAGTCCAAACGAAGGTATTCCAACCCCAGATCGCGCAGGTCCTCGATGCGCTCAAGCCCGAGCAAATCGCACGTGCGAGGCCCCACATCGGCAATGAGCGCAATGCCGCGGGCGGAAAGCAGCGACAGCACATGACGGACCTTATCGGCATATGCCGCTCCCCCATCCTCGGGAATATGCAGCGAGGTGAACGCATAGCGCGCACCCGCCGCGGCACCACGCTCAATTGTCCGCTCAATATCCTGCAGAGGGCTGGAAAGATAAATCGAAATACCCGTTTTCACGCTACAACGCTCCTTTAAAAAAGGCCGGCGGAGCAGTTAGCCCCGCCGGCACAACCATAGCATCAAGAAATCTGCCGCGCGCCGCGAGCCCTGAGCAACACGGCTCGCGATATCAAACTACTCGCCAAAGAACTCGTTGATCTTCTGCTCGTCGACGCCAAAGAACCACGTCAGGACAAAGCCGGCGGCATAGGCAAGCAGCATAGCGGCAACGTAGCCGAGCTGCTGGCCAGGAACGACGATCAGCAAGCCAAACAGACCGGAAACGCCCTGAGAAACCGTGCCGATGTGAAGCAGCGCCGCGAGCGCGCCGCCAAATCCAGCACCCAGGCAGGCCGTCACAAACGGACGAACGAGCGGCAGCGTAACGGCATACATCAGAGGCTCGCCCACACCCAGAATGCCAACGGGAATGGACTCTGCGACGTACTTCTTGAGCTTGGCGTTCTTGGTCTTAAAGTACAGCGCCAGACCGGCACCGACCTGGCCGCCGCCAGCCATCATAAGGATGGGGAGCAGGTAATTGATGCCCTTGGTAGCGCCGTTGGGATCGTTGAGCATAGCGTGGATCGGCGTGAGCGCCTGATGCAGGCCAACGGAAACCAGCGGCAAGAAGCCTGCCGACAGGATATAGCCGCCCAGGACGCCCAGCTTCTCGAAGATAAAGGTCAAAACGCTAAAGATGGCAGTCGTCAGCCATGCGCCAACCGGCTGGATGACGAGCATCAGAGCAAAGGCGCCGATGATGAGCACCAGCAGCGGGGACAAAAACGTGTCGAGTGCGTTGGGCATAACCTTGCGAATCTGACGCTCCATCCAGGCAAAAAATGCGCCAGCGATAAGAGCCGCGATCATACCGCCCGCTGCGGGGTTGTACTGCGCATTGGTGAGCGGCAGCAGAATGGCAGTGGCAGGATCAGGCGCGCCAGGCGCAAGTAGGGGCATGGCACTGTTGGCGATGCACATCATGCCGGCGATGCCGCCCAGCGCAGCGGAGCCGCCAAACTCACGTGCCGCGTTATAGCCCACCAAGATGGGCAGATAGGCAAACAGGGCCCAGCCCATGGAACGAATGCCCTGGTACCACCACTCGCCTGCAAGCGCGCCTGCCGTCGAGACGTTAATGACGTTGCAGATACCGTTGATGAGGCCAGCCGCAATGATGCCGGGAAGCAGGGCGACGAAGACATTGGAAATCTTCTTGAGGAAGGCCTGAACCGGCTTGGACTCGTACTTGGCCTTCTGCGCGGCCTTGTTTGTGGCCGCAGCGTCAACCACGCTCTCGTCGGCAACGCCTTTCGCAAGGCCGGTGAGCTTGGAGAACTCCTCGAGCACCTTATTCACCTTGCCCGGCCCCAGCACGATCTGCATCGTGTCGTCCTCGACCAAGCCCATCACGCCGTCGAGTGCCTTAATACCCTCCGTGTCGACGCTGCCCGTGTCTTTGACGGTCACGCGCAGGCGCGTCATGCACGCCGCGTTTGCCAGCACGTTGTCTTTACCGCCCAAAAGGTCCAGCAGCTTTTGAGCCAGCTCTTTGTTCGTCATAACTCCTCCTTGTATTGGGTATCTCGTCTGGATGTCATATCAGCTCACGCCGCGCACCTATTGGGCATCGGCATTGCTCTTCCCATGGACACTCACCGCAGCACGGACATGGCCTCGCGCTCGCTCAAGAGCTACCGCAGCCTGCTCGGCATCGCAGTCCAGCAGCACCGAGACAATAGCGGTTTTTACGTGGCCGCCGGCATCTGCAAGCGCCTGAATAGCGCACTCGCGCGTGCAGCCGGTCGCCTCCATCACGATGTTCTGGCCGCGCACCACCAACTTCTCGTTCGTCTGCTGCACATCGACCATCAAGTTTTGGTATACCTTGCCGATCTTAACCATGGCACCGGTCGAAATCATGTTAAGAATGAGCTTTTGAACCGTTCCCGCCTTGAGCCTCGTTGAGCCGGTCAGTACCTCGGGACCGGGCACGGGTTCAATGGCAAGATCTGCGCTCTCACCGATCTTCGACCCTTGGTTGCAGGCAATTGCGATCGTCTTGCACCCAGTTGCCTTGGCGTACACAAGGCCGCCCACCACATAGGGAGTACGACCGCTTGCCGCCAGGCCAACGACAAGATCCTTGTCCGAGAGTCCACGCCCCTGCAGGTCGCTCGCGCCAAGCTCCTCGCTGTCTTCGGCACCTTCGACAGCCTTGATAAACGCCGTCTCGCCTCCGGCAATGAGCCCGACAATCAGATCGGGTGACACGCCAAACGTGGGCGGACACTCCGAAGCGTCGAGTACGCCCAGACGACCGCTGGTGCCTGCGCCCATGTAAAAGACGCGCCCGCCGCGCTCGAGTGCCTCAGCAGCCCAGTCGATTGCTGTGGCAACCTGGGGCAACACTTTCGTGACCGACTGGACGGCACGAAGATCCTCATCGTTCATCGTCGTGACGATCTGCAGCGATGTCATCGTATCGAGGTCCATTGACCTTTGATTACGCTGTTCGGTCGTGAATTTTGTTAAATCGAGCATTTCATTCACCTCATCTTTCCTGTTTCTCGATGTAGTTTTGCTTAATGACATGCGTCGCTCGTTCGTAGTCGCTGGCAACGTAAGCAGCGTACAGGGCATCGACAACCATAAGCTGGGCCATACGCGAAGCCATGGCACCGCTGCGGACCAAGGGCTCACTCGCAGCGACGCCGAGCACGGCATCGGCCATGGTGGCAAGCTTGGATGATCCATCTACTTTGGTCACGGCCACAACGGGACAGTTGTGACGTTGGGCCTCGGCGGTGCAGCCCAGCACCTCTTGCGTCAAGCCCGAGTAGCTAAAGGCGATTGCCATATCGCCCTCATGCATGTTCTTGGCACACAAGAGCTGATCATGCCAGTCGTCGTACAGATGGCACTCTTTGTCGACACGCATGAGCTTTTGCGCCAGATCGTGCGCGACCAAACGAGAGGCACCAATACCGAACAGATTGACCGCGCGTGCCCGCTTAAGATAGGCCGCACATCGCTCCAAGACGGTGTAATCGAGCGTTCGCGCCGTCGCTTCGATCGTGCGCACGTTGCTTTTCATCACCTTCCCCACGATACGTTCGACGCTGTCATCCATGGAGATGTCCTCGAGGGCAACGTCTTTCTTGTCACCCAAGAGCGCCAGCTCGGCAATCAGTTCGCGCTGGAACTCCTTGTAGCCCGCAAAACCCAAGCGCTTGCAAAAGCGCAAAATGCTCGAGGGCGAGGAGAACGTGGCATCGGCAAGACCGCGGACGGACAGCCCGACCACCTCGTGCGGATGAGCGCTTACATATGCGATGACATTGCGTTCCGCCGGGCTCGCGCTGAGCTCACGCTCGCGAAGCCGCAAAAGCAATCCGTTTGCCATCTCAAACACCTCCGTTGAGAAGAATTAAAGACCAACGAACGATTCGTACCGGATATAAACATCTTTTACGGTACATTGTGCCGCATCGTGGCGCACAAAGGGCGAGCGTTCTACCGCTCGCCCCTCAAATCCGACCGCTCGGAAATACGCGCGACACAAAATAATTCAACAAGGTCGCATTATCGGTAACAGGGCTGTTACCGATACCGCCTCGCGTGGGCGCCAATCGGACGTGCCGCAAACCCCTACCCCGCCTCGCGCATCCAGCGATCGAACGTCCCCACGCACACGCCCAGGCACTTTGCTGCCTGGCTGCGGGTAATATTGCCCGCCTCATAGCTATCGCGTACCAGATCAAACTGAGGAGGGCACGGCTTGCGAGGTCGACCGAAACGGACCCCTCGCGCCCGCGCCGCTGCAATTCCCTCCGCTTGGCGCCGATGGATATTCTCGCGCTCCACCTGCGCCACGTAGCTCAGCAGTTGCAGCACAATATCGGCAATCAGGGTGTTGGTCACATCCGGCGCGCCGCTGGCCCTGGCGCGCGTGTCAAGCAATGGCATGTCCAACACCACAATGGCAACCCCGAGCTCCTTGGTAATGCGTCGCCATTCCTCAAGAATCTCGGAGTAATTACGACCAAGTCGGTCGATAGAAAGCACCACCAGCACGTCCCCGTCTCCCAGGACGTGCAGCAGATCGCGATACCGCGGGCGATCGAAGTCCTTGCCGCTCGCATGGTCGGCATAAATATTCGCCGAGCCCACGCCATAGGCGCCCAGCGCATCCAACTGCCGATTAAGATTCTGATCGCGCGAACTCACCCGCGCATAACCGTACACCGTCGCCATCTCATCCCCGCTTTCTTGTAAACCTGCCAAAAAGGGACAGGTTTATTTTGGTAGGATTTACCTCTCCAATAGCAGGTAAGCGGGCGGCCGTGCAGACGGCAAGGTAGCCATGATCCAAATGCGGAGGGCGGCCCCGAAAGACCGCCCTCCGCTCTCCCGTCATGAGTCGAGATTTGGCTAATGGATAAGCTTAAAGTCCAAGTGCCCACGCGTGGTATTGACGCGCGAGACCTCGATAATCACGCGCTGGCCCAGTTCATAGCGAGTCCCCGTGTCGGCACCTGTGAGCGTGAGCGCATCCTCGTCGAACTCGAACCACTCGTTGCCCAGGCTCTTGATCGAAACCAAGCCTTCGACCTGCGTCAGGTCCAAGCGCACAAAGAGGCCCATGCTGCTAACCCACGAGACGGATCCGGCATAGCGCTCGCCCAGACGGTCCTCATAGTACTGGGCAATCTTGATCTTTTGCGTCGCATGGCTGGCGGCATCGGCCGCACGCTCGGCATCGCTGCATGCGCGGCAGATCTGCGGCAGAATTCGCGGCAGCGACTCGCGCCCCTTGCCGATCAGTCGCGGCGTACGGACCAAGGCGTCCTTGCCGCCAAGCTGTTCATAGGCCAACTGCAGTTTGAGCACGCGGTGCACCACCAGATCGGGATAGCGACGGATGGGACTCGTAAAGTGACAGTAGCACGGCGCGGCGAGCGCAAAGTGGCCCTCGTTGCGCGGCTTGTACAGCGCACGCTGCATGCTGCGCAGAAGCAGCGTGTTGACGAGCGGTGCGTTTGCCGTACCGGTGGCAGCATCAACTGCAGCCTGCAGCTCATCGGGACTCCCCAGGGCAATACCGGCAGCACGGCGATCGTCGATGATGCCCAGCTGCGCCAGCGCAACGGCGGCACCGTGCAGGCTATCGGGGCTCGGATCCTCATGCACGCGATAGCAGGCCTCGATATCACGGTCTGCCAGCCACTCTGCAACGCACTCGTTGGCGAGCAGCATGGCTTCCTCGATAAGCGACGTGGCACACGAACGCTCACGCGCCACAATCTGCACGGGTACTCCGTCCTCGTCCAATAGAGCGCGAATCTCGGCCGTGTCAAAATCGACTGAGCCGCGGACGCGACGAATACGACGGCGAAGTTCGGCGAGTTCGTTGGCGGCGACAAGGAAATTGCCGAGGTCGACGTTGCAGCCGCGGGCGGCCTTCTCGCACGCAAGACCGCGCTCAAGCGCCTCCTCGCGCGAGGCCTCAGCAGCCGCAACATCCTCGGCCGCACCCTCCAGCACCCCATACTCCACCGCGCCGGCACGCCACAGCAGCGCCTCGGCGCCGTCATAGTCCATACGCACACGCGAGCGAATCACGCTGGGGTACGGATCGTAATGCCGCACGCGACCCTGCGCATCGAGTTCAATGTCAACGGTAAACGCAAGACGGTCCTCGTCAGGGCGAAGCGAACACAGGTCATTGGACAGGCGTTCGGGCAGCATGGGAAGCACGCGATCGGCCAGATACACCGATGTCGTACGATGGCGAGCCTCAAGATCGATATGCCCGTCCCAAGCCACATAGTGAGAAACGTCAGCGATATGCACACCCAGCTTGTAGCCACCCTCGGGCGTGCGCTCAAGCGAAATGGCATCGTCAAAGTCGCGCGCGTCGACCGGGTCGATCGTGATGACAAAGCGGTCGCGCAGATCGCGGCGGAGCGGGTCCTTAAGCGCCGCGGACACATCGAGCGAAAGCCCCTCGGCCTCGTCCAGCGCGGCCTCGGGATAGCTATCGGTATAGCCGTAACGCGCCATCACGTATTGAACGCCCAAATCGGGCGCGTCATCTCCGCCAACGCGGCGTTCGATCGTCACGGTGCCCGATTCCAGGCGCGTCGGGTAGGTCAAAATGCGCGCGACAACGGCATCACCCGGGTGGACGCCCAGACGATCCGCCGAGGTATCCTCGGGCAGAATGAAGAAGTCGGCCTTCAGGCGCGAATCGAGCGGCTCGATCACACCGAGCGGACCAGCGGTCTGGTACGTACCCACCACGCTTATGGCTGCGCGCTCAACCACGCCTTCGATCACGGCGCGCCGCTCACCGTGCGGGCTGTTCTTAATGCTCACGGCAACGGTATCGCCATCCATGATCTCGCGCTTACCGCGGCCCATAACCTTGTAGTCGCCGCTCTCGGTTATGACATAGGCGCCATGCTCATGGAGCTGCACGCGCCCGGTCAGGCTCGGACGGCGTTCGCTGCGCACCGGCCCGCGCTTATTGCGGGCACCGCGCTTATGCTTGTTATTGCGCCCCATGGCGCCTCCTTGCTATCGATGACGAACTCCAAAGAGTCTACCCAAATGATTCGCTTTCCTGCCGTCCCCTAGAGATCAAAAAACGGGCCGCCCCATAAGAGACGACCCGTTGGAAGGGATGAATTCCAGGCATGCCTACACGCGCAGGTAGCGGCGCATGGCGATGGCAGAACCAAAGAGACCGATAATCACGCCGACCAGAATCAGCGCAGCATAGGTCACCAGGTAGTACTGCATCGGCAGGGCAAACGACATCCAGCCGATGCTCTCCTGCAGACGCGGAATCATCAGATTGCGCAGCAGCTCCAGAACGCCGATGGAAAGCAGCGAGCCCAAAATGGCCTGCAGTACGCCCTCGGTGATAAACGGGCCGCGAATGAAGCCGTTGCTGGCGCCGACCAGACGCATAATCGCAATCTCACGACGACGCGCCGTGATGGAAAGGCGAATCGTGTTGTTGATGAAGATGAATGCGATAAAGGTCAGAAGGCCAACGAGCACCACGGCGGCGATGCGGATGTAGTTGGTCACCTGGAACAGGCGGCTCACTTCCTCCTGGCCGTACAGCACGCTCGCGTTGACGTCGCCGTCATCCGCGATCTTCTGGAAATCGGCATCCTTCTTGAGCTTCTGGGCCGTGCTCTCGACCTTGGACGGATCGTCCATCTCAATTGCAAACGAAGCCGGCAGCGGGTTCTGGCCATCGAGCGCGCTCATGGTGGCGTCGGCGTTGCCCGACATCTTGCTCGTATACTCGGCCAGCGCGTCGTCCTTGTCCTTATAGGTCACGGACTTGACGTTATTCCACGTCTTAAGCTCGGCCTCAAAAGCCTGAACATCGGCCTGATCGGCGTCATCGCTAATGAACGCGTTGATGACAACCTGATCCTCGACGGTGCCGATCACGGAGTTCAGCATCGCGGAGCCCATGATGAACAGGCCGATGATAAACAGCGAAAGGAAGATCGTGATGACGGCGCCGAGCGAGGTAGTCCAGTTACGGAAGAAGTGACTGATTGCCTCTTTGAAGGAGTAGCCCACGTTAGTTGGTGCCATAGTTGCCGTAACCTCCCCTCTCCTGGTCGCGGATAACGTGGCCGCCCTCGAGGGCGATCACGCGACGGTGCATGCTATCGACCATCTCGCGGTCGTGCGTGGCGACGATCACGGTGGTGCCGGTGCGGTTAATACGCTCGAGCAGCTTCATGATGCCCAGCGAGATCGCCGGGTCGAGGTTACCCGTGGGCTCGTCGCAGATCAGCAGCGGCGGACGGTTGACCATAGCGCGGGCGACGGCGACGCGCTGCTGCTCGCCACCGGAAAGCTGGTCGGGCAGCGAGTCCATCTGATCGGCCAGACCGACCAGACGCAGCACCTCCGGCACCTGGCTGCGAATGACGCCCTTGGGCTTGCCGATGCACTGCAGGGCAAACGCCACGTTTTCGTAGGCGGTCTTTTGCGGCAGAAGCTTAAAGTCCTGGAACACGGCGCCAATCTGGCGGCGCAGGAACGGAACCTTGCGGTTCTTGATCTTCATGAGGTCCTGACCGGCAACCAAGATGCGGCCGCTCGTCGGCTTGACGTCGCGGTTGAGCGTCGACAGCAGCGTGGTCTTACCCGAGCCGGAATGACCGACCAGGAAGACGAACTCGCCCGGATAGATCTCGATGTTGATGTCGTCGAGTGCGGGCTTGTTGGGCTGTGCCGGATAGATCTTGGTGACATGCTCCATAAGGATGACGGGCTCGACACCGGCCTGCTTGGCCATCTTCTTGCGGCTGGCTTGCGGATCGATGGGCGCAAACACCGACGTAAAATCGGGGTTGTTGAGCGCGTTATCGAGGCTTGCGACCTCGGCGGCCTGATCGCTCTCGACCACCGGGGCAGCAGGCTGCGTGGGATCGGGAATAGCGGCAAAGAGACCGGACTGCGCAGGCTGAGGAACCGGCGTCGCAGGGGCCATGGGGTCGGGAATGCCGGCCATGGTAGGCTGCGGCGTGGCGGCGCCAGCCTGAGGCTGCTCCACGCGAGCGGTCACGGCCTGAACGGGCTCAAAACCCGCCGTGCCGGAAAGCGCGACATCGCTGGTGGGATTGTAGGCAAAGGGATCGGATGCCGGCTGTGCCTGATCTGCCGGCTGAGCGGGGGCCTGAGCAACAGGCTGGCCCTCTGAATCCGGAGTGGCGAAACGACTGCCCTGGACGCCCGTCTGCGTCTTGGGGGCATCATCGCCCGCACCGGAGGTACGGAAGTGGTTACCCACTGGTGCTCCTTATCGTCGTGCGTTTAAACTACATGAGCGCTTTGTATTTTAGCAGCATTAGCTTTGCTGCACATAAGAAGCATGGCGGGCTTTGGGATCCCACCGGCCGGGCGCAGGGTTACCTCCCAAATCGTCCTCGCGCATGGCCGGCATTTGTCCTGCTCCTGCGGAGCTGCGGACAAACGCCGGCCTGCGCTGCGGAAAGATTTGGGAGGTAACCCTGCGCCCGGCCTGCGGCTACTATGGGGCCGACGCACCAACTTGAGATGCTGCGCATACAAAGTTGGAAGGGTCTGAATTGCACTTTGTTGGGATGGGCCCGTTTCCCCATGGGAACCTTGCTTGGCAGGACTCTATTTTAAATTCAGCATAAACAGGGGCGCCCTCTTTGAGGACGCCCCTGTTCTGGCTTGTTTGCGGTTGTCAACGCGACACTTTGCCTCGTCTTGCCTTATGCCAAGAACTCCTTGGTGGTCGCCACGATGTTGGCGGCGTCCAGGCCATACTTGTGCAAGAGCTCGGCGCCCGGGCCGGACTCGCCAAAGGTATCGTTGACGCCGATCTTCTTGAGCGGCGTCGGGCACTGCTCGCACAGGACGTCGGCAACGGCGCTGCCCAGGCCACCGATCACAGAGTGCTCCTCGACGGTCACGACGTGGCCGGTCTTGGTGGCGCTCTTGACGATCAGATCGGCATCGATGGGCTTGATGGTGTGCATGTTGATGACCTCGGCGTCGATGCCCTCGGCAGCGAGCTGCTCGGCGGCCTCGAGAGCCTCGCCGACCATCAGGCCGCAGGCGATGATGGTCACATCGGCGCCCTCGCGCATGACGATGCCCTTGCCTACCTCGAACTTGTAGGTCTCAGGGTCGTTGATGACCGGCGAGGCCAGACGGGCAAAGCGCATGTACACGGGGCCGTCGCACTCGTAGGCGGCGCGCGTCACGGCGCGGGCCTCGACGTCGTCGGCGGGAACAATCACCGTCATGCCGGGGATGACGCGCATGAGAGCGATATCCTCGCAGCACTGGTGCGTGGCGCCATCCTCGCCCACCGAGATACCGGCGTGCGTGGCACCGATCTTAACGTTAAGGTGCGGATAGCCGATGGAGTTGCGAACCTGCTCAAAGGCGCGGCCGGCGGCAAACATGGCAAAAGTGCTCGCAAAGGCGACGCGGCCGGTGGTCGCGATACCGGCGGCAACACCCATCAGGTTGCTCTCGGCAATGCCCACATCGAAGAAGCGGTCGGGGCAGGCTGCCTTGAACTTGCCGGTCTGCGTGGCGGCGGCCAGGTCGGCGTCGAGGACCACAAAGTCGTCGTGCTCGTTGGCGAGCTCGACGAGGGCCTCGCCGTAGCTTACGCGCGTGGCGATTTTCTTGACGTCTGCCATCCTAGAGCTCCTCTCCGGCGGCCGTGAGCTCTGCCATGGCCTGCTCAAACTGTTCATCGTTGGGGGCCTTGCCGTGCCAACCAACCTGGTTCTCCATAAAGGAAACGCCCTTGCCCTTGGTGGTCTCGGCGATAATAGCGGTCGGCTGACCCTTGGTGGCGCGAGCCTCGGCAAAAGCGGCGCGAATCTGATCGAAGTCGTTGCCGTCGGCAAGCTCCACCACGTGGAACTTAAAGGCGCGGAACTTGTCGGCGAGCGGCATAGGATCGTTGACCTCCTCGACGGGGCCGTCGATCTGCAGGCCGTTGTGGTCGACGATCACGCAGAGGTTGTCGAGCTGCTGGTTGCCGGCAAACATGGCGGCCTCCCAGACCTGGCCCTCCTCGCTCTCGCCATCGCCCAGCAGGGCGTAGGTGCGATAAGCATCGCCCCAGTGCTTGGCGGCAACCGCCATGCCCACGGCGGCGGAGATGCCCTGGCCCAACGAACCGGTGGACATATCGACGCCCGGGGTGTCGTTCATGTTGGGATGGCCCTGCAGGTGGCTACCGATATGGCGCAGCGTCTCGAGGTCCTCCTTGGGGAAGAATCCGCGCTCGGCGAGCACGGCGTACAGACCAGGCGCGCAATGACCCTTGGAAAGCACGAAGCGATCGCGGTCGGCCTTGCGGGGGTCGGCCGGGTCGACGTTCATTTCCTCAAAGTACAGATAGGTCATGATGTCGGCAGCGCCGAGCGAACCGCCCGGATGGCCGGACTTGGCAGCGTGCACGCCGGTGACGATGCCCTTCCTTACCTCGTTGGCAACCTTTTTGAGCTCTTCGTCGCTCATTGTGCCTTCCTTTCATCCTCTTAAGACAAGATGCGCACGGCACGGAAAGGTAGTCCCAACACAGCCGCGATGCACGTACGTCATTCATTATGCTGGAAACTGGAAGCTTTACCAGAGTATTTATCATTATTTGAACAATTGAGCAGGCAGAACCGCTGATGAAACGGTTTATCAATGTGAACGTCTTTTGGATGGAACGCAGTCGGCCCTACGCGTTAATGTCCTTGAATCCCTCACCGAAGGTTTCCGTAACGTCGGCGACCGTCACAATGGCGTGAGGATCGCGCTCGCGCACGATCGTTTTGAGGGTGTTGAGTTCGCGGCGGCTCACAATGACCATGATCACCGGCTTCTCGGCACCCGAGTACATGCCGGTCGCCCTAAACTTGGTGCAGCCGCGACCCAGGCCATACATGATGTCGGCCGCGATATCGGGAAACTTGTCCGAGATGATGAGCACCATACGGCGCCTGTTGCCGCCGTCGACCACGGCATCGATCACGTAACCGCTAATGACCATCGAAAGGCCCGCATACAGCGCGTTTTCGACCGAAAAGACCGGGGCCGACAGCGCGCACACGGCAACATCGATCGCCATGACGGTGGAGCCAACCGGCAGCGATGTATTGCGCGAGATGATCTGGCCGATCGTGTCGGAGCCGCCGGTGTTAGCACCGGCGCGCAACACCATGCCATAGCCGATGCCCGTGATGATGCCGCCCCACATAGCGGGCAGCATCAGATCGGCATGTGCCAGCGGCGCCACAAACGGAGCGAACAGGTCGGTGAAAAAGCCCAACAGCACAAAGCCCGTCGCGGTCTGCACCACGTAAAACATGCCACCCTCGCGCATAACGACCAGCAGCAGCAAGGCATTCATCACGATGGTCTGGATACCGACGGGAAGCGATATGCCATGCGAGGCGCCGACCGCCTGAATAATGGTGGCGAGGCCCGTGACGCCGCCGGCGGCAAGGCCGTTGGGGATCAAAAACAAGTCCGTCGCGATAGCTGCCAGAGCACAGCCAAACATAATCTTGGGCAAGTCGTGAAAGAAGTTCATCGAAAGAATGCGCTTGATGTCCAGACGATATGCCATGCTGCCTCCCTCAAAAAAGCGCACCCCGTCGGATGCGCTTTGAACTTCTTGCTGTATTCGATTTTACCGATTCGCCGACCAAATACCACCCCGCACAGGGTCCGTATTGGCCACATCCGCCCAAGGCCAACCCTATGGGTTTAGGCACTCTGGCTTTCCGCATCGGCGTTGCCAGTCGCCCAGCGATGGTAGCCGATCACAAACGGATCCAAATCGCCATCGTCGAGAACGGCCTCGACGTTGCTGGTCTCCACGCCCGTGCGCAGGTCCTTGACCATCTGATACGGGTAGAGCACGTAGCTGCGAATCTGGTTGCCAAAACCGATCGTGGTCTTGGGTCCACGAATCTCGTCGAGCGCCTCGGCGCGCTTTTCAAGCTCGATCTCGTACAGACGGGCCTTGAGAATCTGCATGCACGCGGCCTTGTTTTGAATCTGGCTGCGCTCGTTTTGGCAAGTGACAACGATGCCGCTGGGAAAATGCGTCACGCGTACGGCGGAGTCGGTGGTGTTGACGCCCTGCCCGCCCGGGCCGCTCGCGTGATACACGTCCACGCGGATATCGTCGGGACTGATCTCGATGTCGATATCGTCAGGCAACACGGGAATGACCTCGACGCCGGCAAACGTGGTCTGGCGGCGCTTCTTGTCATCGGTGGGGCTAATGCGCACCAGACGGTGGACGCCGGCCTCGGCGCGCAGCATGCCAAACGCGTCCTTGCCCTCGACGGTAAAGGTCGCACGGTCGATGCCGATGACCTCAGCCGCGGGGCAGTCGTTAATGGTGACCTTCCAGCCGCGACGCTGGCAGTACTTCATGTACATCTTGAAGAGCATGAAGGTCCAGTCCTGCGCCTCCAGGCCACCCTGTCCGGGCTTGATGGTCACAATCGCGTCGCCGTGATCGAACTCACCGGTAAACCAGCTCGAAAGCTCGAGCTCGTCGATAGCGCGGGCCAGGCGTTCTGCCGTAGCGGCAGCCTCCTCGCGCAATGCGGCGGCATCGGGGTCGTCGCCCATCTCCTCGGCAAGCTCCAGCGCCGCGCGGGCGTCAGATAGCTCGCCGCGCGCGGTATCCACGGCAGCGATATCTTCCTTGGCGCGAGCGATCTCCTCCATGGTGGCGCGAGCGGCGTCGGCGTCATCCCAAAAGCCGGGGGCCACGCTTTTGGCCTCGAGCTCGGTCACGCGCGTGCGCTTCTCGTCCAAATGAAGATACGACTCGACCTCGCCGAGCCGGTCCGCAAACGCGTCCAGCTCGACGGGCGTTATCTCTAAAGCCTCGGCCATTAACGATTCCTGCCGTGGCAGTACTTGAACTTCTTGCCGCTGCCGCAGGGGCAAAGGTCGTTGCGGCCCACGTTGACGTACGGGTCGTCGCTCTCGTCCTTGCGGTAGGTGGTCACCTTGCCGCCGTTGTTGACGGCAGCCGGGCCGCCCTGGACAGCCGTGCGAGCCTGAACCTGTGCCTGCTTACGCAGCACCGAGTTGCCGTTGTCGCCATCGACATCGGCGGGGCCGGAGAAGCGCGCACCCTCGAGCGCGGGGTCCTCCTTGTGCTCCACGGCCTGCGGGGCAGCCTTGATCTCGATGCGCAGAACGGTGCGCAGATAGTCCTCGTACATGGTGTCGACGAGCATCTGGAACGCGCCGTAGGCCTCGGTCTTGTACTCGACCAACGGGTCGCGCTGGCCAAAGCCGCGCAGGCCGATGCCGGTCTTGAGATAGTCCATCTCCTGCAGGTAGTTCATCCAACGGGTATCGATGACGCGCAGCATGACCTGGGTGTTGAGCTCGCGCATGAGGTCCTCGCCCAAGCGCTCGGCCTTCATGTTGTAGCACTTCTCAACGTAGGCCAGGACATCGGCAGCCAGGGCCTCAAAGTCCTCGTCGGGGAACTTGGGCGTATCGATATGCCCGGTCAGCTCCACGACCCACTTGCGCAGGCCCTCGAGATCGCGCTCGCCATCGTGGCTGTCCTTGGTGCAGAACTCCTGCACGCAGCGGTACACGGTGTCGTGCATGACCTCGGTGATGTGGTCGGTCAGGTCCTTGCCGTCCAGAATCTTGTTGCGCTCGGCGTAGATGACCTGGCGCTGCTTGTTCATGACGTCGTCGTACTCAAGAACGCTCTTGCGCATGGAGAAGTTGATGCTCTCGACCTTGTGCTGGGCGCTCTCAACGGCCTTGGAGATGATCTTGTGCTGGATGGGCATGTCGTCGCCCATGTCGGCGGTGACCATCATCTTGGAGACACGGTCCATCTTGTCGCCGCCGAACAGGCGCATGAGGTCGTCCTCGAGCGACAGGTAGAACTGAGTCTCGCCCGGATCGCCCTGACGACCGGAGCGGCCGCGCAGCTGGTTGTCGATACGACGGGACTCATGGCGCTCGGTGCCGATGACGGTCAGGCCGCCGGCGGCAAGCACGCGCTCGCGCTCGGCCTTGCAGGTCTCCTTGGCCTCGGCGTTAAACTGCTCGAGCTGCTCGGGCGTCACGTCCTCCATGGTCAGGCCCTCGTACTCAAGGCGCTCGCGCACCAGCTCGTCGGGGTTGCCGCCCAGCAGGATGTCGGTACCACGACCGGCCATGTTAGTAGCGATGGTCACGGCGCCATAGCGTCCGGCCTGGGCAACGATATGAGCCTCGCGCTCGTGATGCTTAGCGTTGAGGACCTCGTGCGCGATGCCGCGCTTGGTAAGGGCGGCCGACAGTTTCTCGGAGCTTTCGATGGAGACGGTGCCCACCAGGACCGGCTGGCCCTTGGCGTGACGTCGCTCAACGTCGTCGGCAACGGCGTTGTATTTGGCCTGGATGGTGCGGTACACCAGGTCCTCGTGGTCAACACGCTGCACGGGCTTGTTGGAGGGGATGACCTCGACGGGTAGCTTGTAGATCTCGCGGAACTCGGCATCCTCGGTGAGTGCCGTACCGGTCATACCGGAGAGCTTGTCATACAGACGGAAATAGTTCTGCAGGGTGATGGTTGCCAGCGTCTGGTTCTCCTCGCGCACGAGCACGCCCTCTTTGGCCTCGATGGCCTGGTGCAGGCCCTCGGAATAGCGGCGGCCTTCCATGATGCGGCCGGTAAACTCGTCGACGATCTTAACCTCGCCGTTGGTGACCACGTACTGCTTGTCGCGATGGAACATGTACTGGGCCTTCAGCGCCTGCTGCAGGTGGTTGACCAGCTGGCCCGAAAGGTCGGCGTAGATATCCTCGATACCCAGACGGCGCTCGATCTTCTTAAGGCCGCGCTCGGTGGCGGCAATGGTGTGCTTGGCCTCGTCCATGACGTAGTCGCCCGTGGGCTCCACATCCTCGGTGGCGGTGAGCATGTCATGCGACACGTCCTCGCCGCGCTCCAGGCCGCGCACGGCGCGCGCAAAGTCCTTGTAGGTGCTGGCCGACTTGGTGCCGGCGCCCGAGATGATGAGCGGCGTCCTGGCCTCATCGATCAGGATGGAGTCGACCTCGTCGACGATGGCGTAGTTGTGGCCGCGCTGTACGCGCTGCTCGGGGCGGGTGACCATGTTGTCGCGCAGGTAATCGAAGCCGAACTCGGAGTTGGTGCCGTAGGTGACGTCGGCCTGGTAGGCCGGACGCTTAAGCTCGAGCGGCATGTTGTTCTGCAGCAGACCGACAGTCATGCCCAGGTACTTGTAGATGCGACCCATCCACTCGGAGTCGCGCTTGGCCAGATAGTCGTTGACGGTAACGACGTGCACGCCCTTGCCGGCAATAGCGTTGAGGTAGCCGGCCAGCGTGGAGACCAGGGTCTTGCCTTCGCCGGTCTTCATCTCGGCGATATGCCCCTCGTGCAGCGCCATGGCACCGATGAGCTGTACGTCAAAGTGACGCATGCCCGTGATGCGCTTGGAAGCCTCGCGCACGGTGGCAAAAGCCTCGGGGAGCATGTCGTCGAGCGACTCGCCGTTGGCGTAACGCTCACGGAACTTATCGGTCTGGGCGCGGAGTTCCTCCTCGGTCATCTTCTCAAACTGGGGCTCAAGACCGTTGATCTGGTCAACGATCTTGTAGTAGCGCTTGAGGTCCTTATCGGATCCAAAGGACAGCAGCTTTGACATGAATCCCATGTGGTTTTCCTTTTTTGGCCATCGCCCACGCCATGCAGCCTTGGGCGAGTTAAACACAGATAATTGTACTTTAGCCAAACAGGGCGCGCCCTATACGGTCGACCTCGACCGCCACGTAATAACTACGACCAACCTGCCAAAAAGGGACAGGTTTATTTTGGCAGGTTTTATCTGGACAAACGCCGCATCTCTACCATTTGGTGCAAACGAGCCTGTCCCCTTCGCACCAATTGGGACTGCGGACGATTTCTTGGACCGCTACGCGGCCCTTCCCAGCGCGGCGCGGAACTCGGCCGGCGTGCGGCCGCCGAGCGTATCGCTGCGCCTCTCCGTATTGTAGCGGCCGATCCAGGCCCCGAGCTCCTCGATGAAGCGGGCGGGGGCCCAGCCCGACCAGTCCCTGCCGTGCCAGAACTCCCTCTTGAGCAGGCCGAAGAAGCCCTCCATCGCGGCGTTGTCCGGGCTGCAGCCCTTGGCGGACATGCTCCTGGTGAGGTCGTTGTCCTCGCAGATCGAGATCCAGCCGGGCCAGCGGTAGTGGCCGCCGCGGTCGGAGTGGATGACGGGGCGCTCGCCGGGCGCCAGCCGGGCGCAGGCGTCCTCGAGCGTCGAGTTGGCGAGCGCGGCGTCCGGTCTCTCGCCGGCCCTCCACGCCACGACCGAGGAGTCGAAGCAGTCCCTGATGGCCGACAGGTAGACCTTCCTGCCGGAGGGCAGCCTGAACTCGGTGATGTCGGTGAGCCACAGGAAGTTCGGCAGGGCCGAGCGGAAGTCGCGGCGCACGAGGTTCGGCGGGGCCGGCGTCGGCTCGCCCGCATAGGAGCTGTAGGGCCTCCTCTTCCTCCTCATCCACCTGGGGACCAGGCCCTCCTCGCGCATGATGCGGAGGACGACCTTCTCCGAGGCGCGCACGGGCTCGTCGAGCTCGCGCAGGCGCGCCGTCACGAAGCGGTACCCCCGCGCCCCCTCACCGTCCTCGGTGAAGATCCTGCGCACGAGCGCGCGCAGGGGCGCGAGCCGGTCGGGCCTCGCGATCGCGCGGCGCTGGTACTCATAGGAGCTCTTTGATATCCCCAAGGAACTCGTGAGTTCTCTCAAGGACCACTTCCCGCACGGCCTCAGGCGGTCTATCACCAGGGTCTTCTCCCTGTTCGACATCCCGTCGAGGCTCGCGGCTTTTAAAACGTCGTTCACCGCCCTGAGGACGGCGTTCTCCAGGACGAGGTGCTCTATCAGGGCGTCCTTGTCGTCCGGGTCGATGTCGGGGTACACCGGACCGTCCCCGACGACCTTCGGCAGATCCATCTTCGCGACCGCCCTCCCGACGGTTCCGCCCGCGGCCCCGGCCCTCGTCCAGCGCGCGACGGCGCTCTTGCTCGGCCCGTCGAGCTCCCGGGCTATCTCCCTGCACGAGAGCCCGGAGCGGCGTAGCTCCCCGGCCCTCTCCACTACGGCTCTACTGTATGTCATGCGGACTCCAAACCGGACCTGATGGTCCAACTTTTTGTCCGCAGTCCCATTTGGCGCCATGGGGACAGGTCCGTTTGCACCAATAAAAAGAAAAGGGCCGCGCACCCAAACGGATGCGCGGCCCTTATGCCATGAATGCGAGTGTTTGCTCGGCGAGCTATTTACTCAGCAGCCTCGGTGGTCTCGGCCTCGGCAGCGGCCTCCTCGACGGGAGCCTCTGCGGGAGCCTCGGCAGCCTGCTTGGCAGCCTCCTCGGCGAACTTAGCGGCACGCTTAGCCTTCTCGGCAGCCTTAGCCTCAGCGGCGGCCTTGCGAGCGGCCTCGGCCTCAGCAGCCTTGGCGGCCTTGGCAGCCTTGGCCTCCTCAGCCTTCTTGAGCTGGGCGGCAGCGGCGCCACCGAACTTGTCGGCGAAGCGCTGGACGCGTCCACCGGTGTCGACGAACTTCTGCTGGCCGGTGTAGAACGGGTGGCACTCGTTGCAAAGCTCGACCTTCATCTCGGACACGGTAGCGTGCGTCTTGAAGGTGTTGCCGCAGGAGCACGTCACCGTGCACTCGACATACTGGGGATGGATACCCTGCTTCATGGTAGGACTCCTTATTAGTCAGGCGCTGGTTACCGATCAGCGCATAAGGCGTCTTGGTTTCCGACCAAGACAACAAACTCGGCTATGGTACCACGGCGCCGCGTGTCCCACAAAAGGTTCACGGTCTTTTCGGAACGACACGAGCTGGACCTTAAATATCAACTTCATCCGAACACTCCCCCACATTCATCTCTCGTATGTATCGAGGTATTCCTGCTTGAGCGTCTGCGAGGACGACTTGATCTTTTCCACGAGCGTGCCGGCCTCGATGAAGTAGAACGAGTCGGTGAGGTCTGCCAGGTCGTCGAGCAGATGGCTTGAAATGAGCACGCTTCGTCCCCGCGCCACCTCGCTGCGCATCGCGTCGCAGGAGGTTTTCCGCTTTCCCGGATCGAGGCCGTTCAGCGGTTCATCGAGGATGAGGTACGGGCAATCGGTCGCTATCGCCATGGCAAGCTTTACCTGCTGCTTCATTCCTGTCGAGAGTTTACGGGTCGGCTTGTCGAGATATGGGGAGATTCCGAGGGAGTCGCAGAGCGAGTCGATGTCGGCGGCCGATTTCCACGCCTCCCTAACGAAAGCAAGGTGCTCGATGGCCGATAGCGTGGGATAGAGATCCGCGCCGCCTGAAGAGCTCAGGTAGACGAGTTCTGCAAATTCGGCTGATCGACGTTGGCTGATTCCGTCTGCCGCCAGGCTTCCCGAGCGGATGCGGGTGGGAAATTGGCCCGACAGCGCTTCAAGAAGGGTGGTTTTCCCCGAGCCGTTGGGAGCAACGAGGCCCGCCGCCGTTCCCGGGCTCAGGAAAAGCGATCCGATTGAAAGTATCGTCGTGCTCCCGTATCCCACGCTCGCGTCCAGAAGCTCGAGCCCATGGTGCTTTTTCGCGGGTCCAGGCTGTTTGGGGGAACGTGCCGCAACGGCGCCGACCGCAAAAAAGACCGCGACGTATGCCAGGGCCACGGCAAGCATCGATGCACCGCTTGAACCGGAGCCAATGAATTCTGTCGGGAAGCATCCTACGTAACCCGTTGCCTCGATAGGCGAGAACACGGCCAGCGGCAGGAGATTGAGCGCGGCGTTATGCTCCAGCGCCGAATCGGACAGTAACGGGAATGCCGGGGCCGCGACAAGCAGCACTGAGGTAAGGGGGCCCGCGAGGACGCGCCTCGTTGCGGTCGATATGACGGCGGAGCAAACGGATATCAAGGTTCCGCCCGCAAGAAGCGCGATAAGCAGGGTCGTGAAGACGTTTCCCGCGGTCGTGGTTGTAAGCGCGCCGTCATGGAAGAAGGCGATCGGGTACCCAATTTGCCCGAAGCCGTTTAGGGCCAAGGCGTAAATGCCCCCGGGTGCGAGGCCGGCGAGGAGCATCGCGGTCCCCGCGGCGATTATCGAAAACACGATCTGGATAAGGCGCCGGAATTTGGGCACGGGCGCCTTTGCCGCCAGGGTCGCAGGCCTTGTGGCGCCGAGCACGAGTATCGACGAGAGAAGGAAGGGGATGAAGGGAAGGAAAGACGGCGCCGCGGCAATGGCGTAAGGCAGGAAGGAAAGGAATGGCAGGTCGTTTGCGGAGGCTGGGATATCCGTGATGCCGGAGCTGCTCAGGGCACGGCAATATGCGAGCTCCGCGTCATTGGTCTCTCGGTCTCCCACGATGGACCCGGATTGGAAGCCTTCGTCCATGAGCGCGTAGTAGCTCTCGGCAGAATCGAGAAAGGCGGCGTCGGTTTGAGCGGCAAGGGCGGCGTTCGCGTATCTTGCAAGCTCCGCGTCAGCTTGCTGCTCTGGCGATAGGTCTGTGCCGTTGGCCTGGGGTGCGCGCGTATTGAATGCGTCGACAAAGCCCTGCATGCCCTGCTTCATAAAGAAGGGCCCGTAGATGGGTGAATTGAACGCAATGGGGACGGAAAAGGCTGCAGCGAGAACGAGCGTACAAATCCATGCGGCCTTGTCTCTTAGGATCAGTTTGAGAAGAAGTCGACAGTACATTCAGAAGCACCTACGTTCCTCAAAGAATCGTTAGATTAAAAGTAACAGACCGGATGAAGATACGTGCGACGGGGGCGAGGCGGTACCGTCAAGATTCTTTCGCAAATTGATCGAGGCGGCCTCGGCCCCGCC